>NZ_NHNZ01000074.1:0-86205 GCF_002727095.1 Halorubrum sp. C191
CTGTCTCGCGGCCGCCGATGACGGCCGCTCGTCGGCACGCGCCACCGCAGAAGATTTTCGAGGTCTGCGTCGCCTATCGCAGGAACTCGATCGCGGCGCCCTGCCCGAAGCCGACGCAAAGCGTCGCGAGCCCGCGGTCGGCGTCCTGTTTTTGCATCTCGTGGAGCAGCGTCACGGGGAGGCGCGCGCCCGAGGCGCCGAGCGGGTGGCCGATGGCGATGGCCCCGCCGTTGACGTTGTACTGGTCCTCGTCGATGCCGAGCTCGCGCCGCGAGTACTCGCACTGGGAGGCGAACGCTTCGTTGAGTTCGACGAGGTCGTAGTCGTCGATGTCCGTGCCCGCGCGGTCGAGCAGGCTCCGGGTGGCGGGCACCGGGCCGATCCCCATCACGGTGGGGTCGACGCCGGCGACCGCGTTCGTGCCGACCTCGGCGAGCACGTCGAGCCCGTGCTCCTCCGCGAACGCCCTGCTCGTGACGACGGTCAGCGACGCGCCGTCAGAGATCTGCGAGGAGTTCCCCGCGGTGACGCTGCCGTCGCCGGTGAAGGCGGGCGGCAGGTCGGCGAGCTTCTCGGCGGTCGTGTCCGGGCGGATCCCCTCGTCCGCCTCGACGAGCCCGTCGTCCGTCTCGACGGGGACGATCTCGTCGTCGAAGCGGCCCGACTCGGTCGCCTCGGCGGCGCGCTGGTGGCTACGGGCGGCGTACTCGTCTTGGGCCTCGCGGCTCACCTCGTACTCCTCGGCGACCTTCTCTGCGGTCATCCCCATCTGGAGCTGGAAGATGTTGTACTGTTCAGACAGCTCCGGGTGGAGGTGTTCGTAGGAGTCGCCGTCCATCGGGACGCGGCTCATGTTCTCGACCCCGCCCGCGATGATACACTCGCGGTTCCCGGCGGCGATGGCGTCCGACGCCGAGATGATCGCCTGCATCGAGGAGGCGCACCAGCGGTTGATCGAGGTGGCGGGCACCGACTCACCCAGCTCCGAGAGGAGGGCGATGACGCGCGCGACGTTGTTGTCCTGCTCGGTGCGCTGCTGTGCGACCCCCCACATCAGGTCGTCGACGTGGTCGCTCGTCAGCCCCGTCTCGTCGAGCGCATGGTCGATGAGCGTCGTCGAGAGGTCCTCGCTGCGGACGTCCTCGTAGACGCCGCCGTCTTTCCCCTGCGGTGTTCGGTAGGCGGCCGCGATCACGGGCGTGGTCTCGTCTGTCATGAACGATCACAAGCCCGACGACGTATTAAAACGCCGTGGAACGAGCGAGAATCGATCCGAAGTTTATCGTTTACGCTCCAGCAGGCTCTCGCCGGTCATCTCATCGGGGCGGTCGCGCTCCATCAGGTCGAGCAGCGTCGGGGCGATGTCGCACAGCGACCCGGCCTCGCGGACCCGCTTCGCGCCGTCGTCGCCGTCGGGCGTCAGGTAGACGAACGGGACCGGGTTGTACGTGTGGGCGGTGTGGGGGTCGTCCGCGGTACCCATGTCGTCGGCGTTGCCGTGGTCCGCGGTGACGACCGCGTGCGCGCCGGCGTCGGCGACCGCGGAGAGCAGGCGGTCGAGCTGGGCGTCGACGGCCTCGACCGCCTCGACGGCCGCCTCGAAGTCGCCGGTGTGGCCAACCATGTCGGGGTTCGCGTAGTTCAACACGAGCAGGTCGGGGTCGTCCGACGCGATGGTCTCGACGGCCTCGTCGGTCACCTCGGGCGCGGACATCTCCGGTTGCTGATCGTACGTCGGCACGTCCGGGCTCTCGACGATCGTCCGGATCTCGCCCGGGAACTCCACCTCTCGGCCGCCGTTGAGGAAGTAGGTGACGTGAGGGTACTTCTCCGACTCCGCGATCCGGAGCTGCGTGCCGCCGGCGTCCGCGACGACCTCGCCGATCGTGTTCGCGGGGATCTCCGGCGGGAACGCAACCGGGAACTCAAACGTCTCGTCGTACTCGGTCATCGTCGTCATGCGGACCTCGGGCTGGCCGAGGTCGAACTCCCACTCGGGCCGCGTGTCGGTCAGCATCCGGACCAGCTGTCGGGCGCGGTCGGCGCGGAAGTTGAAGAATATCACCGCGTCGCCGTCGGCGAGGGCGGGCTCGTCGGCGACGAGCGTCGGCTCGACAAACTCGTCCGTCTCCCCGCGGGCGTGTGCCTCTCGGGCGGCCGCAACCGCGCTCTCGGCCTCGTTCGGGGCCTCGCGACCGACGATGGCGTCGTACGCCTTCTTCGTCCGCCCCCAGTTCTCGTCGCGGTCCATCGCGTGGTAGCGCCCCGTCACGGTCGCGACGTGACCGGTGCCGCGCTCGTCGGCCTTCGCGGTCACGTCGGCGAGGAACTCGTCGGCGATCTCCGGGGCCGTGTCGCGGCCGTCGGTGAACGCGTGGCTCGTGGCGGGCACGCCCGCGTCGGCCGCGGCGTCGATCAGCGCGAGCAGGTGTTCCACGTCCGAGTGGACGCCGCCGTCGGAGACGAGCCCCATGAAGTGGACGCGGCCGCCGGTCGAGTCCGCGTGGTCGAGCGCGGCCGCGACCGCGTCGTTGTCCGAGAGCGACCCCTCCCCCAGCGCGTCCGTGATCCGGGTGTACGCCTGCTTGACCACCCGCCCCGCGCCGATGTTGAGGTGGCCGACCTCGGAGTTGCCCATCTGTCCCTCCGGGAGCCCAACGCGCCGCCCGTGAACCACGAGGCGGCCGTCGGCCCCGCGCTCCGTCGCCGCGTCGAACGTCGGCGTGTCGGCCGCCTTCACGGCGTCGCGGCGGTCGTGGTCGCCGAGCCCCCAGCCGTCGAGGATAACGAGTGCCGTCTCCATACCGCAGCGTGCCGCCCGGAGGGTAACTACCCTTCGATGGGCGGCATCTCGCTCGCCGCCGCTCGCGTCACGTCCCGGTCGTTCGCTCCGCGTCCCGAGCGTTTACCTCATGTCCCAGCTGTTCACGCCACGTCCCGATCCTCGTCGGCGTGCGAGCGGACCCACAGCTCCCCGATCCGCGAGAGGCTCGTCCGGTAGGACTTCCCGTGCTCCTCGCGTTCGATGTACCCCTTCCCGCCGGGACCGAGCCGGTCGACGTTGTAGATCACCTTCGAGCGGAACGAGTCCGTGTACTCCTCGTTGAGCTCGGCCGCGAGCGTCTCCGCCAGCTCGGAGACGGACTCGAACTCGCCGTGCTCGCCGAGCGTGAACAGCACCAGCTCCTCGAACGGCTTGACGTTCTGGAAGGAGGCGACCGGCAGCTCGATCACGTGGCGGTCGCCGATCCGCTTCGCGCCGATGGTGGTGCCGCGCTCGTCGAACTCCGCGAGGAGGTCCGTGGTGCTCGCGAGCCGATCGGCGACGCGGTCGGGATCGACGCCCGCGTCCGCGAGCGCGTCGGCGTCGCTCCCCTGGTCGAGGTCGCGCAGGAGGTCGCGGGTCGCGCGGAGTTCCTCCGCCAACTCGGTTTCGAGGTACTTCTCGGGGGCGGTGTAGTAGGTGTGGATGCGGTCGCGGTCCGCCTGCCGCTCGACCATTATCGAGTGGGCCGCGGTCGCGAACGCGAAGGAGACGGGCCGGGGCATCGAACAGAGGTTCACCCACACCTCGCGCTCGTCGGACTCGTCGACTCCCTCCTCGCGATCGAGTTCAGCGTTGATCAGGTCGAAGGCGCGCTCGAAGGCGGCGTCGTAGTCGTACACGTCGTCCAACTGCTCGCGGACCGTCTCCGCGCCGAGCAGGTTCTGGAAGTCCTGTTCCAGTTTGCGCGCGATGTTGCGCGAGTACTCGACGTTGGCCTCGCTGCCGACCGTCCCCTCCAAGAGGATCACCCGGTCGACGTCGAACTGGTCCCGGATGAGGGGGGCGATCATCCGGTCGTAGTCGAACCCGACGGGCACGACGTGGGTCTGCATACCCTGACCGTGGGTGTGGGATTCATAAAAACCACCAGATCACTCCGCGACGCGAGCGGTCGCGAACGGAGCCGACCTCGCCGCCGGCGCCCGTCTCGCCGCCGGCGAGCTACCCGTCGCTTCCCGTCCGGAACGACAGGTCGAGCGCCGGCGCGGAGTGGGTGAGCCCGCCCATCGAGATCACGTCCACCCCGGTCGCGGCGTAGTCCGGGACGGTCTCGACCGTGATCCCGCCCGACGCTTCGGTCAGCGCGTCTCCGTCCGCGGCGGCCACGCGCTCAGCCGCCGCCGTCGTCTCCGAGGGCGCCATGTTGTCGAGTAGGACGACGTCGGCGCCGACCGCGGCGGCGCGCGCGGCGGCGTCCGGGCCCTCGACCTCGACCTCGACGCCCGTCGCGAAGGAGGCGCGCTCGCGGAAGCGCTCGATCGCCTCCGTCAGCCCCAGCTCCGCGACGTGGTTGTCCTTGACCATGACCATGTGCGAGAGGTCAAGGCGGTGGGTGTCGCCGCCGGCGGCCGCGACGGCGCGCTTCTCGACGCCGCGGAGCCCGGGCGTTGTCTTGCGGGTCGCCGCGACCCGAACGTCGTCGTCGACCTCGCGGGCGGCCGCGACCGCGGCGTCGGTCCGCGTCGCCACTCCCGAGGCGTGGGCCGCGACGTTCACGGCGACGCGCTCGCCGCGGAGGACCGCCTGTGCCGGTCCCGCGACCCGCAGCAGCGCGTCGCCGGGCTCGACCGCGGTCCCGTCCGCGACGCGCTCGGTCACGGTCGCGTCGAGGTAGTCGAACACGGCGCTCGCGGCGTCGACGCCGGCCGCGACGCCGGACTCTTTCGCGACGAGCCGGCCGCTCGTCTCGCCCGGCACGTCGTTCGTCACGTCGTGGTGCCCCACGTCCTCGCGGAGCCAGCGCTCCACGTCGGCGTCGGTGAGCATCAGTCGTCGGCCGCCGGCCCGGGTTCGGCGGGCTCGGCGTCGTCCGCGACGTAGTGCGTCCCGACGCTCTCGTCGTTCGCCAGCGCCTGTCGCGTCACCAACAGCGCCGTCACGGTCGCGTTGCGGAGCTCGTACAGCGAGCGCGAGGTCCGCGTCCGGACGTAGGCGTCGACCTCGCCCTTGAGCCGCCGCAGGACGTTGAGCGCCCGTCGGAGGTCGGCGGGGTCGCGCTCGATCCCGACGTGCTCTCCCATCACTCGGCGGAGTCGGCGGAACTTCTCGCGGGCGAACGCTGACGGGAGGTCGGGGTCGCGGTCCAGTAGGTCCGGGGGCGCGACCCGCTCTGGGTCCGCCGGCGCCCCGTCGGAACCTGCCGTCTCGGCCGCGTCGGCGCCCGCCCGGAGCCCCCAGACGAGCCCTTCGAGGAGGCTCGTGGAGGCGAGCCGGTTCGCGCCGTGGACGCCGGTCCGCGCGCACTCGCCGACGGCGTAGAGCCGGTCGAGGGTCGTCCGCCCGCGGTCGTCGACGGCGACGCCGCCGCAGAGGAAGTGTTCGGCGGGCGCGACGGGGATTCCGTCGGTCGGGTCGACGCCCCGGTCGTCGCACTTGTCGGCGAGGCCGGGGAACTCGCCCGCGAAGTCGAGCGGCCCCACGTCGAGGCGAACCTCGCCCGTGGCGTCGCGCTCGGCGGCCACGGCCCGCGAGACCACGTCGCGCGGCGCGAGTTCGGCGTCCTCGTGGTACTCCGGCATGAACCGCTCGCCGTCGCCGTTGCGCAGCAGCGCGCCCTCGCCGCGGACCGCCTCGCTGACCAGGAACCCCTCCTCGTCCGGGCCCGCGTCGTACGCCGTCGGGTGGAACTGGACGAACTCCATGTCGGTCACGTCGGCGCCCGCGAGCGCGGCCATCGCGACCCCGTCGCCGGTGGCGCCGCGCGGGTTCGTCGAGCGCGGGAACAGGTCGCCGACTCCGCCGGTCGCGAGCACGGTCGCGTTCGCGTACATCGGGACGCGACCGTCGTCCGACGCCACGACGGCCCCGTGGACCCGCCCCTCGCGCGTGATCAACTCCAGCGCGGCCGCGTCGCCGACGACCTCGACGCCGTCGCGTCCGTCGAGGTGGTTCAACAGCGGGACGTGGACGTGCTCGCCCGTCGCCGCGCCCACGTGGAGGATCCGGTCCTCGCTGTGGGCGGCCTCGCGGCCGTAGTCGAACGCGTCGGCGCCCGCCTCGCGGTCGAACTCGACGCCGAGCGTGTCGACGAGCACGTCCCGGACGGCGCCGTCGGCGTTCTCGACGAGCACGTCGACCGCGTCCGGGTCGGCCGTCCCGTCCGAGGCCGCCAGCACGTCGCGCTTGAACCGCTCCGGTCGGTCGCGGGCGACGGCGATCCCGCCCTGCGCCCACCACGACGCGGCGTCCGCGGGGCGCGTGGCCTTCGTCGCCACCGTCACTTCGCGCCCCTCGCGCGCTGCGGCGAGCGCGGCCGTCAGGCCGGCGATCCCCGAGCCGACGACCAGCACGTCTGCGGTCTCGTGGCCCGTCATCTCACACCTCCAGCATGCGGTCGAGCGCGACGCGCGCGAGCTCCTTCTCCTCGGGCGCGACCTCGACGACGTTGCGCTCGCGCCCGGCGGCCAGCTCTTCGAGCACCCACGCGAGGTAGTTCGGGTCGATCTGGCGCATCGCGTTACAGTCCATACACGCCTCGCCGCACAGCGGGACGACGTTCACCTCCGGGTGCCACCGCTGGAGGTGGCGGGTCAGGTGGACCTCGGTGCCGATCGCCCACGTCTCGCCGGGGTCGGCCTCGGCGACGGTCTCGCGGATCGTCGCGGTGGAGCCGACCACGTCCGCCGCCTCGACGACCTCCCGGCGGCACTCGGGGTGGACGACGACTCGCGCGTCCTCGTGGTCCACCCGGACCTGCTCGACGTGTGACGGGCTGAACCGCTCGTGAACCTGACAGTAGCCGTCCCAGAGGATCACGTCGTTGTCGACGACCGCCGCCGCGTCGGCGGAGGCGGCGTCCCACGGGTCCCACTCGGCGATCTCCTCTTCGAGCCCGAGCCGGTGGGCGGTGTTCTCCCCCAGGTGCTTGTCGGGGAGGAACAGCACTTTGTCGCCCTCGTCGAGGGCGTACTCGAAGGCGCGGTGGGCGTTCGAGGAGGTACACACCAAGCCGCCGTGCTCGGCGCAGAACGCCTTGAGGTCGGCGTAGCTGTTCATGTAGGTGACCGGTACGACGTCCGCGTCGGTCGCGGCCGTCAGCTCCGCCCAGGCCGCGTCGACCTGGAGCGCCTCGGCCATCCCCGCCATCGGGCACGACGCCTCCATGCTCGGGAGGACGACCGTCTGGTCGTCGTCGGTGATGATGTCGGCGGACTCGGCCATGAACGTGACCCCGCCGAAGACGACGTACTCCGCGTCGGCCGCGGCGGCCTCCTTGCTCAGCTGGTAGGAGTCGCCGACGAAGTCCGCGTGCTCGACGATCTCGCGTCGCTGGTAGTTGTGGCCGAGGATTACCACGTCGTCGCCGAGCGCGTCCAGCGCCCCCTCGATCCGTCGCGTTCGCTCGGCCTCGTCGAAGTCGCGGTATTCAGGCGGAAGCTGTTCGAGATTATCGTACTTGAAGAGACTGAGTTCGGTATCGAACTCAGCGGTTTCCATTGCTGGCATAGTGTATTTTCGTCGCGTACTTTCTCACATACTCGTATAGTGAAAAGATTTTGTCTTCAATAATCTTGTTCGACTGATTACAAGCTCTTTGAGTTCGTTCAGGTGCGCTATTTTCAAACAGATCGGGCGGTCTCGCCAGCGATCTCGGGAGCGCGGGCCGGTGACCACTCCCCGGGGGCCGCGAGCCCGACAGACCCCGAGTGCGGTAGGAGCTCCCCGCCGCGGGCGATCCGCCGAGCGAGCGCGCCTCGTGATTCCCGGGATTCGCGGCCCTCGGGATTCGCCGCGCGAGTGCCGCCTCCCTTACGGTTATGACGTGTCATACCGTACCACTATACGGTATGGCGCAAACAGAGGTCAAAGAGGAACTGTACGTCGACCAGTACACGCTCGGCCTCGTCGGGCCCGACCAGGAGTGGGCCGGGACGGTCGCCGACGGCGGCCGGGTGACGACGTACACGCCGCCGGGCTGTTGGGGGCCGATGGTGACGCCGTCGTTCCGCGGCGGCCACGAGGTGACGCGCCCGATCCGCGTCGAGGGCGCCGAGGTCGGCGACGCGGTCGCGATCCACATCCGCGACGTGGAGGTGACGAGCATGGCGACCAGCACGGGCTCGATGGCGGAGCGGGACGAGGCGTTCGGCGACGACCCCTTCGTCGACCACCGCTGTCCCGAGTGCGGGACGACGTGGCCCGACTCCGTCGTCGAGGGCACCGGCGAGGACGCGATCCGCTGCGCGGAGTGCGGCGCCAACGCCTCCTCGTTCGGCTTCGAGTACGGGTACACCGTCGCGTTCGACCACGAGAACGCGGTCGGGATCACCCTCGACAAGGACGGGGCCCACGAGCTCGCGACCGACGCGGAGCGCGTGATGGACATTCCCGAGAACGCCCGCCAACACCCGATCCTGCTGTACGAGCCGGACGGGATGCCCGGAACGCTGGGTCGCCTCCGCCCGTTCATCGGGAACATCGGCACCACGCCGCCGGTCACCATGCCCGACTCGCACAACGCCGGCGACTTCGGGCAGAACCTGATCGGCGCCGACCACGACTACGGCGTCGAGACAGAGGACGACCTCGACCTGCGCACCGACGGCCACATGGACGTGCCCGAGGTCCGCGCGGGCGCCACGCTGATCTGCCCCGTCGTCGTCGACGGCGGCGGGGTCTACGTCGGCGACCTCCACGCGAACCAGGGTGACGGCGAGCTCTCCCTCCATACCACCGACGTGAGCGGGACCGTCACGATGGACGTGGAGGTGATCGAGGACGTCGACCTCGACGGCCCCGTCCTCCTGCCGAACGAGGAGGACCTCCCCTTCATCAGCGCGCCCTACAGCGACGAGGAGATCGAGGCGGGCGACGACCTCGGAGACGAACACGGCGTCGACATCGACACCGACGCCGCCCCGATACAGGTGATCGGCTCGGGCGCGACCGCCAACGACGCCACGCAGAACGCCTTCGACCGCGCCGGGACGCTGCTCGGCATGAGCGAGGGCGAGGTCCGCGCCCGATGTACGTTCACTGGGGGCGTCCAGATCGGCCGGCTGCCGGGCGTCGTCCAGCTCGACATGCTCGTGCCCGCGGACGTGCTGGAGGAGTCCGGCCTCGGCGACGTGACGCGCGAACAGTACGGGCTGTAAGTCGGAGCGTCCGTCGCCGCGGTCGATCGCCTCGCTATTGCTGCCGGCGGACCGACGGCACGCACCGGCAGAGCCCCGGTCGCTCGCCGATAGGTGACTGCTGGCCGAGCGGTGACGACCACCGCAATATCCTCCGGCCTCGTGTCCCACGCCTCTCACCGCCGCGCCCGCCCGCGCCCGGCGGTCGTCCGCGACGGCCCCGCCGGGATCCGGCGCGTCGGCCCCTGTGCCTCCGCCCTCTCTCGCAGGCGCTCGACGCGCTCGTCGGTCGACGGGTGCGTCGATAGCCAGCGCTCGGCCGCCCCGTCGGTCCGCTTGTGCGTCGAGAACGGGGCGAACGACCACGTCGGATCGGTCGCGCGCTCGATCCGGCGGAGCGCCCGCGCGAGCGCCACCGGGTCGCCGGTCACCTCGGCCGCGCGGTCGTCGGCCGCGAACTCCCGCTTGCGCGACCGCGAGCGAGCGACGAGCGTCGCGAGGACGAATCCGGCGAACAGCGCGCCCGCGAGCGCCCGGTGGAGCCGCGCGAAGGGGCCGGACCGGTCGCCCGGTCGCCCGCGGATCCACGCCGACGCGGCGGCGAGCCCCGACAGCGCGAGCAGCGCCGGGAGGGCCACCACGGTGGCGATCCCGACCAGCGAGCGCCCGATCCCGTCGGCCATCGCGATCGCGAAGCCGTCGTTCCCCTCCAAGTGCGCCAGCTCGTGCGCGAAGATTGCCTCGATCTCGCGGGGGGCGAGCAGCCGGAACAGTGACCGGTCGATCACCAGCGCGCCGCCGTCCGCCCCGCCCCCGACCGCGAACGCGTTCGGCGCGCGCGCGTCGGTGACGTACAGCTTCGGGCGCGCGACGTCCATCCGCGCCGCGAGCGAGTCGACCCGGCGGTGGAGGTCCGGCGCCCGCTCCCGGGGGACGCGGTCCCCCTCCAGGTTCGCGAGGATCTGCGCGGTACCGAGCCGGTAGCTGAGGTACGCCGACCCGAGCGCGGCGGCCGCCAGCAGCGCGAGGAGGACCGGGAGCTCAGGGCGGGCGGCCCAGACCGCGCGCAGCAGGTCGGCGACGAACAGCGCCGCGGTCAGGTAGACGGCGAGCAGGGCGACGCCGACGACCGCCGCGGCCGCGCGGAACGCGAGCCGAGACATGGCCGGAGCTACGCGACGGCGGGGCAAACGCGTTGCGGCCGGGGCGGTCGCGGCGGTCGCCGGCGCCGCGTCGCGACGGCTCGCCGCCCGCGCTCTCGGCGTCCCGACCTCACCCACCCGCCACGCCGGAAGGAAAAGCGGTAATTCCCCGGCGGCGAAACCGGCTGTCATGGACGCACGCGTCCGCGAGCACGCCGAGATAATCGCCGACCACGCCACCGGCATCGAGTCGGGCGACGACGTGGTCATCCAGATGCCCAAGGAGGCCGAGGACCTCGCCGTCGCGCTCCACGAGGTCTGCGGCGACCGCGGGGCGAACCCGATCTACCTCAACTACTCGAAGCGCGCCCAGCGCGCCTTCAAGCGCTCCTCGGAGGAGTTCACCGAGCCGAGTCACCGCCGGGCGCTCTACGAGGAGGCCGACGTGTTCGTCATCGCGCGCGGCGGCGCGAACGCCACCGAGGACGCCGACATCGACCCCGAGACCAACGCCGCGTACAACCGCGCGATGGAGGACGTCAAGCGGACCCGCCTCTCGAAGACGTGGTGTCTCACGCAGTACCCGACCGCGAGCCACGCCCAGCTCGCCGGGATGAGCACCGAGGCGTACGAGAACTTCGTGTGGGACGCCGTCTCGCTCGACTGGGACGAACAGCGCGAGTTCCAGTCGAACATGGTCGAGATCCTGGACGAGGCCGACGAGGTTCGGATCGTGTCCGGCGAGGAGACCGACCTCACGCTCGACGTGTCGGGGAACTCCACGCTCAACGACTACGGCGAGGCGAACCTCCCCGGCGGCGAGGTGTTCACCGCGCCGACGCGCGACGGCGTCGACGGCGAGGTCCACTTCGACCTGCCCCTCTACCGCTACGGCCGCGAGATCGACGGGGTCCGGCTCCGGTTCGAGGACGGCGAGGTCGTCTCCCACTCCGCCGAGCGCAACGAGGATCTCCTCTCCGGCATCCTCGACACCGACGAGGGCTCGCGTCGCCTCGGCGAGCTCGGCATCGGGATGAACCGCCAGATCGACCGGTTCACCTACAACATGCTGTTCGACGAGAAGATGGGCGACACGGTCCACATGGCGGTCGGGTCGGCTTACCCGGAGACGGTCGGCGAGGAGAACGCGGTCAACGAGTCCGCCGAACACGTCGACATGATCGTCGACATGAGCGAGGACTCGGTTATCGAGGTCGACGGCGAGGTCGTCCAGCGGAACGGGACGTTCGTCTTCGAGGACGGGTTCTGAGGCGGCCGGCGTATCGAGCGCCGTCGCCGCGCGCGCCGCTCACGTCGACTCGGCGGCTCGCTCCGCGCTCCGGCGACCGAACGCCGCGTACGCGACGAGGAGGACGCCGAACAGCCCGACGGTGCCGAGCGCGGCGGGGACCGGGTAGTCGGCGAGCGGCGCGATCTCCCCCTCAGGCGTCCCGAACACGTCGACGACGCCGGTGCCAACCGACAGCGCGAGCACGGCGAGCCACATCGTTCCGACGGCGTACCCGAGCGGGACCAGTCGGTCCGTGCGTGCCGCGTGCGCGACGACCGCGCCGCCGCCGAGGACCGGGAGCGCGACGAGCGGGCCGGTCGGGTCGGGGAGAAGAACGCTCCCGCCGAGCGCGATCGCCGTCCAGTAGACGACGACGGCGACGGCCCTGCGGAGCGGGTCGGGGACGGACATGGCGTGAGCGTTCGGGCGGGTGGCACAAAACGGTCCGGGGCGTCCCGCCGCCCGCGCGTTCCCGCGGACACCGCGGCGACATTTATATCGCGAGGACGCGTACGGACCGGTATGCCCGAGGAAGTCATCTTCGAGTCCGAGAGCCGGCGGAGCCGCGAGGAGATTGCCGCGTACCTGCGGACGGTCGCGGACTCGCTCGACGACGGGAGCGCGATCACGCTCAGACGCGGCGAGGAGTCGACGACGCTGGACCCGCCCGCGAGACCGACCTTCGAGGTGAAGGCGGAGCGCGAGGGGGCCGCGGAAGGGCCGGGCGAGCTGAGCGTCGAGTTCGAGCTGGAGTGGGACGAGAACGGCGGCGAGGAGAGCGCGGACGGTGAGCTAGAGATCGAGTAGTCGGACTGTTCCGGGGTCGGCGACGAGAAGGGCGCGTCTCGTTCGCCCCGGCAGTCCCCCGTTCGCCGTCGACCGCCCGCCGTTCGTATATCGACCGCGTCGCGCGTGTCGCGCTACGGGACTTCGCCGGGGACCTCGACGAACGCGTCGCGTGCGGAGAGGTGATCGAGCGTGTCGTCGACCTCGACGCGGACCGACTCCATCCGGTCGAGGAGTTCCTCGTACTCGTCGGAGTTCGTCGTGCCCGCGGCCTCCAGCGCCGCCTTCTTGGAGGCGAGCGCGAAGAACTCCTGACTGCGCTCGTCGAACGCGGCGCGGTGGAGCAGCACCTCGACGAGCGTGACCAAGTCCTCCTTGGTCACCGGCTTCGTCTTGTAGTCGTCGAACGGCATCTCGACGATGTCGACGTCCGGCTCGACGGCGGTCAGCATCGCCACGCGGGCGTCGTACCCCTCGTCGCGGATCGCGTCTAACACCTCATGGCCCGACATGTCGGGCATCCGTCGGTCTAGGAGGACCACGTCAACCGCGTCGTCCATCGCGTCGAGCGCCTCCTCGCCGCCGGTCGCAATCCGAACGTCGTAGGACGGGTCGAGGTACACCCGATACAGTTCCGCGAGGTCCGGCTCGTCGTCGACCGCGAGGACGGTCGCGTCCGGATCGCCCGTCATTGGCGGGACCTCCCGGTCCGTCCCTCGCGGTTCGCGAGCGCCGGACCGGCGCGTCTACCCGCCGTTCGTGCGTCCATGAGCGGATGTTATCTCACCTCCGTCTAAAACGTTGACTCCCAATTATCGTATTTGATACCGCAGGAGGCTGAGGGCGTTCACCCCCGCTCCGGGGGCCCGGCGGTCGCGCTCGTCTCGCCGATCCAACGGTCTCTCCGTGACCCAAAGGCACATTTACGCCCGCATCCTATTCCGGATAACGAATGTCTCACAGCCCGTCACTCCCCGACCGCCCGCGGTTGGAGCTCGACCCCGAGATGAGCGACGCGGAGCGGCTGGAGGCGATCCGCCAGCACTACCGGCGGATCGTTCAGGTGAACGATGAACTGGAAGATCGGCTCGCCGACGCAGAAGGGCGCCGCGGCGAGCTGAAGGACGACGTCGAGCAGCTGAAACGCGAGAACGAGGTCCTGAAGACCTCCTCGCTGTACATCGCCTCCGTCGAAGAGATCACCGACGACGGCGTCGTGATCAAACAGCACGGCAACAACCAGGAGGTCCTCACGCAGGCCGCGACGCGGCTCGACGAGGACCTCCGTCCCGGCGACCGCGTCGCGATCAACGACTCGTTCGCGGTCCAGCAGGTGCTCGACGACGAGACCGACTCCCGGGCGCAGGCGATGGAGGTCACCGAGTCCCCGGAGGTCGAGTACGCCGACATCGGCGGCATCGACGACCAGATCCGGGAGGTTCGCGAGGCCGTCGAGGACCCCCTCGAGAACCCCGAGCAGTTCGAGACGGTGGGCGTCGAACCCCCGAGCGGCGTCCTGCTCCACGGCCCGCCGGGCACCGGGAAGACGATGCTCGCGAAGGCGGTCGCCAACGAGTCCGACGCGACGTTCATCAAGATGGCCGGCTCCGAGCTCGTCCGGAAGTTCATCGGCGAGGGCGCGCGGCTCGTCCGCGACCTCTTCGAGCTCGCCGCCGAGCGCGAGCCCGCCGTCATCTTCATCGACGAGATCGACGCGGTCGCCGCCAAGCGGACGGACTCGAAGACCTCGGGCGACGCCGAGGTCCAGCGCACGATGATGCAGCTGCTCTCCGAGATGGACGGCTTCGACGACCGCGGCGAGGTCCGGATCATGGCCGCGACCAACCGCTTCGACATGCTCGACGAGGCGATCCTGCGTCCCGGCCGTTTCGACCGCCTCATCGAGGTGCCCGAGCCCGGTCCGGAGGGCCGCGAGCGCATCCTCGAAATCCACACCGCGGACATGAACGTCGCCGACGGCGTCGATCTCGGCGTCGTCGCCCGCGACCTCGACGGGTACAGCGGCGCGGACATCGCCTCGCTGGCGACCGAGGCCGGGATGTTTGCCATTCGCGACGGCCGCACCGAGGTGACGCAGGCGGACTTCGAGCAGGCCCGCGATAAGCTTCAGGACGCGGATACAGAGGACGAGCAGGTCATCAACTACCAGTACTGAGGCGACTGCGACTACGTGATTGAAGTTCGGTTTTTGCGAGGTGCTGTTGCGCCCGTTTCTTCGGCTGAAATTCCAGCGGTTCGTTTATAAATAGTTGACTGTGGATCGGCGGCGACCACCGCCAAAGCCCCAGCCGTGAGGCGGGCGCACGCTCGTTGCGCTCCTCGCTCGTTGCGCTCCGCTCACTCGCTGCGGTGCTTACATCGCCTGCGCCCGCCTCACGGCTGCCCCTTTGAGTCCCGCCCGCACCGCGCAGCACCGCACCTCACGCCTCCCCAACCTCGTCGCTCGCTGCGCTCGCGACTCCCTCGCGCGTGCTGCTCGCGGCCTACCGGCCGCTCGCAGGCACGCGCCACCGCCTTTTTAATGATTTTTATACTCTCCGCGCCGGCGGGCGGGTTCGTAACCCCTTACCGCGCTCGCCGCCGATTCGCCGGTAATGAACACCATCCACGTCGCCGGCGGCGTCGGCGTCGCCGACACGGCGATGGCCTCCTACGACGCCGCGCTCGCGGACGCGAACCTCCACAACTACAACCTCGTGGCGGTCTCCTCGGTCGTCCCCGCCGAGGCGACCGTCGAAGCGGTGTCGGAGGCGCCGGATCTGGGTCCCGCTGGAAACCGGCTCACGGTCGTCGAGGCGCGCCGGACGATCGGTCCCGGGGACGAGGTCGACTTCCGCGAGGGCGGTCGCGCGGGCGCCGAGGGCGCCGAGTCGAAGCGCGCGCCCCGCCGACATCCCGACGCGGTCGCGGGGCTGGGCTGGGCGACCGGCCCGGGACCGGGACTCTTCTACGAGGTGACGGGGGAAGATCCCGAGGGCGTCCGCGACCGGATCCACGCGGGGCTCGACGCCGGGGGCGACCTCCGCGACTGGGACCTCCCGGACCGCGAGACGCGCGTCGAGACGGTCGCCGCCGAGCCGGACCGGTACGCGACCGCGGTCGTGGTCGCGGCGTACGGCGAGTCCGAGCCCATCCTGTAGCCGGCGCGAGCGGTCCGGCGTCGGGTCGAAACCGCGGTCGCCGCCGCCGACGCCTTTTTGACTCGGCTCCGCGTACTTGTCGTGTCTTCGAATGAACGGCAACAACCCGTACGCCGGGGCACCGGGTGTGACGGACGCGGGCTCGCCCGCGGCCGTCGACCTCTCTCCGGACCAGGAACGGCAGCTCCGGCGCGCGGTCGCCGGAATCGTATCGCGCACGGAATCGTATCTGCCCGACAGCTACGCCGTCGGCTCCGAGCTGTCCGTCGGCGCGAACGGTCCGCAGGCGACGGTCGCCGTCAACCCCCCGGCCGGCCACCCCGTCTCGGCTGGCTTCACCCCCGACCCGGAGGACTTAGACGCCGGCATCGCCGAGTCCGACACCGACGAGGTCGCCCGCGGCCTCGCCGCCAGCGCGGCGGTTCAGGTGATGGACGCGGTCGGCGACATCACGCCGACCGCGAAGTGAGCTCCGGCTAACACGCAGTCCGACCGTTCTTACCGGTCCGCGCCGTTCCGCGCTCCGTCGCTTTCTCCCGTGCCCTCCGAGTCGTCGCGCGGGTACACCCGCAGGTCGCCCTCGCCCGGCGGCCTCAACGCGCCCGTGACGCGGCCGTACATGCCGAAGATGTCGTCGTACCCCTCCTCGCTCGCGAGGATCGGGACCAGCCCCGGCTCCTCGACGCGGTGGGTGTACACGTCGTCCTCCGCGAACACGGCGCCCTCCGGGATCGCCTCGAAGTTCGCGAAGTGGACGCGCGGCTCGCCGCCGCCCTTCGGCACCTCCTCGTCGCCTTTCACCACGACCGTCTCCGAGAACGTCGGCGGCTCGTCCGCGATCGCGCCGTGAACGCGGAGGAACGCTCGACACGCCTCGTGGCCGAACTCGACGGCCGCCTCGCTCCCCTGTCGGCCCACCTCGATCGAGACGGTGTGCGGGATCGTGGAGTCGAGCGTCGTCGACCGCAGGCCGCTCGCGTCGACGACGTGGTCGACCGGGAGCCCGGTGACGGTGCGGCGGACGGACTCCGTGAGGTCGCTGAAGATGGCGAACGGCGGCGGGGCGCTGTGGGAGGTGTGGAGCGCGAGCACGGCGTCGAACTCCTCCAACTCGGCGGCGAGCCGCGGCGCCAGCGCCCGCTCGTACTCGTCGCTGTCGGCGTCGCCCGGGAAGGCCCGGTTCAGGTCCGCGTCCGTGTAGCGCGTCTCGGCCGCGATCGCCGGTTCGTTGGCGAGTATCAGCCGGACGAGTCCGTCGGACTCCACGCGGTCGTCGTTCGGGTCGAGGGGTGGGAGTTCCTCGGCGAGCCGCTCCACTATCCGGACGCCGGCGGGCTCGTCGCCGTGGATTCCGCCGACGATCGCGACGCGGGCCGACCCCGCCGACCCGCGGTCGATCGTTTGCATACCGTGGGTACGACGCGGTCGGCCAATAAATCGTCGCGATCCGCGCGCGGGGATCCTCAGCGGTCGAACCGCTCCGCGATCGCGGCCCGGTACCGGCGCGCCAGCCGCCGCGCGACGAACCGGTCGCGGGGGTCCACGCCGAGGAGTCGGAGCGCGGCCGCGTACGCCGCGAGCCCGATCACGCTCCCCGCGAGGACCGCCGGGAGACCGGTCAGCAGCGCCCGGACCGCGAACATCGCGGCGGCCGCGACGCCGCCGGCCGCGAGCGGGGTGAGGAACGTCCGGTCGAACGGCCACAGCCCCTCGAAGCGGCGGAGGAGGACGACCTGGATCCCGTTCTGGACCGCGATGGCGAGCGACGTGCCGAGCGCGGCGCCGACGAGCCCGTAGCGGACGACGAACGCGTACGTCAGGCCGACGTTGAGGACCGCGAGCAGCCAGTCGAGCGCCATCCGCGCGTACTGGTGGTCCGTCATCATCAGCAGCCAACCGGTCGCGCCGACCGCGCTCCCGACGAAGACGCCGCCGAGGTAGACGACGAGCGGGAGGTACCCGGCGACGTACGCCTCGCCGAACAGGCCGAGTATCTCCCGGCCGTACACCACGAGCGCGGCGAGTATCGGGACGACGGCTGTGACGATCTGCCGCGTGACGGAGCCGTACACCTCGTTGAGCGTCGCCGTCCGGTCGTCCGCGTACAGCTCCGAGGCGACCGGCGGGAGCAGTTGGTTGAATGATAAGAGCGGGATCCACGCGACCGCGATCACCACGAGGACGACGTTGTACACGCCCGCCGCGGTCGCCGTCAGCAGCGCGCCGACGAGCAGCACGTCGACGCGGTTCTGGAACACCTTCCCGAGGCTGCTCATCGCGACGGGCGCGGCGTGGTCGTAGAAGCGGCGCGCCTCCGCGCGAGCACCGCGGAGCGTCGGGCGAACACCGGTGACGGACGCCGAGAGGGGGACGGCGGCCGCGGCCAGCAGTCCCGTCGCGGCGACGATGGCGCCGGCGACGCCGACGACCGAGTAGCCGAGCGCGAGCGCGCCGACGGCGCCGACCAGCCGGACGCCCGGGCGCAACAGCTTGTTGAACAGGACCTCGCCGCGGGCGGACCCCACCGCGCGGAAGAGCGCGGACGCGACCATCACGACCCCGAGCAGCCCGACGAGGCCGCCGAACGCGCGCATCGTTCCCGTGAACGCCGGCTCGGTGACGGTGCCGGCGTTTATCTCCGGCGCCGCGAGCCAGACGCCGACCGCGATCGCGACCCCGAACCCGATCGTCGTCCCGTACGCGAGACCGGCGACGGCGCCCTGCCGGCCCGCGTCGTCCGCGTACTCCGGGAGGTACCGCTGGATCGCGGGGACGCTGCCGAACGTCACGAGCCGGGAGCAGAGCTGAGCGATCCGCCACGCCAGCGCGTACACGCCGTAGGCGGTCGGGCCGAGCCCGCGGGTCAGCGCGAACTCGGCCGCCGCGATCAGCGCGCGCTGGCCGGCGACCCCGCCGGAGGTGAGCACGGCGCCGTGCGCGATCGTCTCTAACGCCTCGCGCTCGTCGTCGGGGATCTCGCCGCGCTCGCGCTCGTCGTCGGGCTCGGTCGCCGCCGCCTCGCGTTCGCTCTCCACGGTCGTCTCTGCCGATCCGGTCGCAGTCGCGCAAAAAAAGGGACGCGTTTCGCGGCCGGCCCGACCGGACTCGCGGTCCCGCGGCCGCGACCTACCAGCGCTGGTGGACGTGTTCGCGCACGTGTTCGTCGTACACCGCCGCCGCGGCCTCGCGCTCGGCGTCGGAGAGCGCGGCGGCCACGCTCGCGGCCGCGTTCGCCCGGATGTGGTCGGGGGTCGTCGAGCCCGGGATCGCGGTCGAGACGGCGTCGTGGTCGAGGATCCAGCGCAGCGCGAACTCCGAGAGCGGCCGGTCGTCCGGCAGGCGCTCGTCGAGCGCGTCGGCCGCGTCGAGGCCCGCCTCGAAGGGGACGCCGGCGAACGTCTCGCCCACGTCGAAGGCGTCGCCGTCGCGGTTGTAGTTCCGGTGGTCGTCCTCGGGGAACTCGTCGTCGCGGGAGAGCGCGCCCGTCAGCAGCCCCGAGGCGAGGGGCACCCGGCAGATCACGCCCACGTCGCGCGCGGCGGCCTCGTCGAGGAACAGCTCCGCGGGCCGCTGCCGGAACGGGTTGAAGACGATCTGGACGCTCTCGACGCCGGGATACTCGATCGCCTTCAGCCCCTCCTCGACGCGCTCGACGCTGACGCCGTAGGCGTCGATCCGACCTTCGGATTCGAGCGTCGCGAGCGCGTCGAACGTCTCCGGCCGGTAGTACACGTCCGTCGGCGGGCAGTGGAGTTGGACCAAGTCAAGCGTCTCGACGCCGAGGTTCTCCCGCGAGCGGTCGACGAACCGGCGGAGGTTCGCCTCCGTGTACCCGTCGGGCTCGTGGGGGTCGAGTCGGCGACCGGCCTTGGTCGCGACGGTCACGTCGCCGGCCGCGATCTCGTCGGCGAGCGTCTCGCCGAGGATCCGCTCAGAGCGACCGTCGCCGTACACGTCGGCGGTGTCGAAGAAGTCGATCCCGGCGTCGCGCGCAGTCTCGACCGCCGCGACCGCCTCGTCCTCCGTGACCTCGCCCCAGTCGCTCCCGATCTCCCACGCGCCGTAGCCGACCTCGCTGACCTCGCCGACATCGCCGAGTTCGCGGTGGTTCATACTGTCCGCTACTGATCGCGGCGGGGGCAAGGGCGTTCCGGAGGCGGCGAGGCCGCGACGTTCCATTCCACTGCTCACTTTTACCTGGAGCGTGGACGACACGAGAGACATGGCGAAGCTCGGGCTGGTAGTGAACGCGGTCGGTCTCCTGCTCAGCGCGGTCGGCACCCTCCTGCTGTACGCGCACGTGACCGACGAGTACCACTCGCACATTCAGGACATCGGGTCGATCGCGGTCGGCTACCTCGGCGTGATCCTGTTCGGGATGTCGGTGTCGCTCACCGGGATCGCGCTGTTGCTGCGGCGGTCCGCCGACTGAGGCCGCCTCCCTCGTGCGGGAACGGGAGGTGCGCCCGTCCCTGGTCCCACTCGGCGTTCATCACCCGCCAGCGGGGGTTGTCCCGCCACAGCGACAGTTCGTCGCGTTCGGCGAGCCGATGCGCCGTGGACTTGTCGTGGCCGTTCGCCCGGTAGAGGATCTCTCTGAGCTCATGATACAGGATGAACCGGTCGTACCTCGACCACTTCTCGGAGATCCAGACCTCGTTCCTCGGGATGCCTAGGTCGTCGGCCGCTGGCGGGTGGATCAGCTCCCCGTCGAGTTCGACGCGGTAACAGGCGTTGTACTTCGCGATCCTCTCGTGGGGGACGTGTTCGACCGTCCAGCCGTGCTCCCGGATCGCCTCGCGTGGTGACGGCATAACCGGATCGCCCGCCGCGTCTGAGATGAAGATATCGGCGGTTTGCGAGCCCGTCTCACCCCCCGTTCATAACACCGCCGCCAGCGCGTCCATCGTCTCGTCGACGCGCTCGACTCGCGCGTTGTGACCCATGTGGCCGACGCGGAGTACGTCTCCGGCGTCTTCGCCCAGTCCGGTCGCGAGAATCACGTCGTGCTCCTCGCGCAGCCGCTCCTGAAGCGCCTCGGCCCGACCGGGGACCTCGAAGGCGGTCACCGTCGGCGAACTGCGCTCCGGGTCGGGAACCGGCTCCAGTCCCAGCTCCGCGCCGCGCTCGCGGCACCGGGCCGCGGCCGCCTCGTGTCGCTCTCGGACCGCGTCGAGGCCCTCGTCCAGCAGCAGCCCGAGCGCCGCGTCGAGCGCGACGACCTCGGTCGTCAGGTGCGTGTACGGGAACCCGTCGCTCACGTCGCGGAACGGGAGGAAGTTCGCGTACAGCGAGTGCGGGTCCCGCTCCTCCATCGCGGCCCACGCGCGCTCGCTCACCGCGGCGGTCGCGAGCCCGGGCGGCGCGCTGAAGCACTTCTGTGAGGCCCCGAGGCACACGTCGATCCGGTCCGTCGGGACCGAGACGCCGCCGAGCGACGAGACGGCGTCGACGACCGTGAGGACCTCCGCGTCTGCGGCCTCGATCCGGTCGAGCGCCGCCGTAACGTCGTTGAGCGCGCCGGTCGGCGTCTCGCAGTGGACCATCGTCGCGATGTCGAAGTCGGCCTCGTCCCCCGCCAGCGCCTCGTCGAGCGCGTCGACCGGGAGCGGCTCGTCGTGGTCGGCGGCGACCAGGGTCGGGGTCCCTCCGTACGACTCCACGAAGTCGGCGAACCCCTCGCCGTAGAGCCCGTTCGACAGACACAGCACCTCTGTGCCGGGCTCGACGAGCGACGCGACCGCCGCCTCCAGCCCGAGGATCCCCTCGCCGCCGAGGGCGACGACATCGCGGGCGTCCCCTCCGGATGCGTCGGTGTCGACGCCGTAGACCCTCGCGAGCCGGTCGGTGAGCCGGTCGTATATCTCCCGGAACCGCGGGTCTACGTCGGGGTGTATCAGCTCGCGGGACATCGCGTCGCGCACGGGCTCTGGGACCGCGGTCGGCCCCGGCGTCATGAGCATACGTCCCGGTTTGACCGCCCGTATATAAACCGTCCGCGCGAAGCGCGACGGTCGGCGCCGCGGTCGAGCGATCGAGACGGTCGGGCGACGGAAACGGCCGGGCGACATACTCATATATTTCTGTCGCCTGAGTACGATCACAATGATGCTCCCGACCCACGTGCTGGCGGGGATGCTGCTCGCGACCCCGCTGGCGCTCGTGGCGCCGGAGCTGGCGCCGATCGGGTTCGTCGCCGGCTTTCTCGGCGGCCTCACGCCGGATCTGGACATGTACGTCGGTCACCGGCGGACGCTCCACTACCCGGTGTACTACCCGGTGATCGCGGTGCCGGCGCTGCTCGCGGCGGCGCTGGCGCCGTCACCCGTCACCGTCGGCGCCGCGTTCTTCCTCCTCGGGGCGGCGTTCCACAGCGTCACCGACATGTACGGCGGCGGGCTGGAGCTCCGCCCGTGGGAGGGGAACTCCGACAAGGCGGTGTACGACCACCACCGGGATCGGTGGATCCCGCCGCGCCGCGGCGTCCGCTACGACGGCGCGGTGGAGGACCTCGCGCTCTCCGTCGCAATGTCGGTGCCGCTGTACCTCCTGCTCGACGGGCCGCTCCGACGGCTCGTCGTCGCCACGGTGATCGTCGCCGCCGTGTACGCGGTCCTTCGCCGGCGTCTCGCGGACGCCGCCGCAGTGTTCTTCCCGCTGCTGCCGGCGGTGTTGGACCCGTACGTCCCCGAGCGGTACCGGTGACTGCGGCGGGTTCGATCAACGTTATTAGGTTCCCCGCCCCGTTTCATCCGATATCAGCCCGCGCCGGCGACGGCCGTCCCGGCGCGTCCACCCCACCATGCAACAGTACCTCGATCTCGTCGACGACGCGCTCTCGACGGGCACGTACAAGCCGAACCGGACCGGCGTCGACACCATCGCGACGTTCAGCGGGCAGTACACCGTCGACCTCGCGGAGGGGTTCCCCCTCCTGACGACGAAGAAGATGGACGGCTACCGGTGGAACTCGCTCATCCACGAGGTGCTGTGGTACCTCTCCGGTGAGGAGCACATCCGGAACCTCCGCGAGGAGACGAAGATCTGGGACGCGTGGGCCGACGAGGAGGGGAAGCTCGACACCGCATACGGTCGGTTCTGGCGGCGGTACCCCGTCCCGGAGGCGGCGGCCGAACTCCCCGGCGAGACGTGGCCCGACGACGCGGACCGCTGGGTCACCGTGGAGGAGGACGACGACGGGACGCGGCGGCGCACGTTCGACCAGATTCAGTACGTCCTCGACACGCTCGAAGAGAACCCCCACTCCCGCCGGATGGTCGTGAACGCGTGGCACCCGGCGAACGCCGCCGTCTCGACGCTACCGCCCTGCCACTACACCTTCGTGGTGAACGTCCAAGACGGCCGGCTCAACCTCCACCTGACGCAGCGGTCGGGCGACATCGCGCTCGGCGTCCCGTTCAACATCGCGGCGTACGCGCTGCTTGCGAACGCGCTCGCGCAGCGGACCGGCTTCGAGGTCGGGGAGTTCGGCCACACGGTCGTCGACGCGCACGTCTACTGCGGCCGCGGCGAGCGCGGGAAGTGGTACGCGAACAATCTCCGCTACGTCCAGGAGCGGCTCGCGAACGTCGAGAGCAAGGAGGACTACCTCGACGTGAAAAGCTGGGTCGAGCGCACCGCCCCCGACGAGCCGAACGGGCAGGAGGGGTACGACCACGTGCCCGGCCTGCTCGAACAGCTGTCGCGGACGCCCCGCGACCGCCCGCGGATCGAGATCGCGGACAAGCCGCTGGACGAGCTGACCTACGAGGACGTCGAGGTCGTCGACTACGACTCCGCGGACGGCATCTCGTTCGCGGTCGCGGAGTGATGGCGGGCATGGATTCGAACCCGGACCTCGTCCTCGTCGCCGCCGTCGCCGAGAACCGCGTGATCGGCGACGGCGACGCGATGCCGTGGCACTACCCATCGGACCTGGCACGGTTCAAGCGCCTCACGACCGGCCACCCGGTGATCGTCGGTCGGAAGACGTACGAACGCATCGCCGAGCGCGTCGGCGGCCCGCTCCCCGAGCGGACGAGCGTCGTGTTGACGACCCGCCCCGTCGACGACGGCGACTTCCCCGACGGCGCGGTCGTCGCGCACGACGTCGAGTCGGCGCTCGCGCGGGCGAGAGCGGACGCCGCCGACCGCGGCGTCGACGACGTGTACGTCATCGGCGGCGCGACGGTGTACGAGGCGTACCTCGACCGCGCCGACCGGATGGAGATCACCGAGATCCCCGAGCGCCCCGACGGCGACACGCGGTTTCCGGACTGGGACCGGGAGACGTGGGTCGAGCGCGCCCGCGAGACCGACGACGACCTCGCGTTCGTCACCTACGAGCGGCGCGACGCGGAGTGATCGGCGCGACGCGAAGTGAGCGAGCCGGGGGTAACGCCTCGCTCACTCGATGAACCGCGACTCCACGTCGCCGGTGGGCATCATACACCGGTCCTTCTTCCCGAACCACCGGTATCGGTTGTCGGCGACGAAGTCGTAGACTCGGTCGCGGACCGACTTCGGGACGTAGCGGAACGGCGAGAGCAGCCGGTAGCGGCCGCCGAGCCCCGACGCGATCTCGATGATCGCCGACGACTTCACGTAGCTCTCGCCGTCCTCGATCAGGACGACCGAGTCGAGGTCGTCGCTCGCAAGGTCGTGTTCGGCCAGCAGCGCCTGTCCCACGTCGGACTGGAGCGAGGCGAAGCGGTACTTCCCCTCCGCGTCGCGGGGGACGACGAACTGTACGAACCCGCTACAGAGGTTACAGACGCCGTCGAAGAGGATGACGGCCTCATCGTCGGGGATATCCCCGTCCATCACTCGCGAGCCTACGTCGCCGCCGCAGTTCAGGATTGCGGTGGACCCGGAGCCGGGGTTGCGGTGGCGGCGGAGCGGAAGATTGCGGCGAGCGCAGAAGGGGGATACCGGTTGCCGGGTACCCCGGCGGGCGCCGAGGCGGACGCGGTCCGTCCCGCGCACGGAAAACTTATACAGGTCCCTCGGCCTCTCCAACAAGTTGGAGTCCGACATCATGGCTCGAAGTTCCTCCGTCGCGACCGCCCGATCGCGGTTCCGGACCGTCGTGCGACGGCTTTCGGCGGCGCTCGCCGCGCGGTGTTCGGTGGACCTGCGCGCGCTCGCCGCCTTCCGGATCGGCCTCGATGCGCTGGTGATCGCCGACCTGATCCGGCGGTCGCGCTCGCTGTCCGCCTTCTACACGGACGACGGCGTGCTCCCGCGGAGCGCGCTGTTCGCCGACTACGGGGAGGTGTACTCCGTCCACGCGCTCGTCGGTGAGCCGTAGGCCGTGGCCCTGCTGTTCGCGCTCGCGGGCGCGTTCGCCCTCGCGCTGCTCGCCGGCTATCGGACGCGGCTCGCGGCGCTCGCCTCGTGGCTGCTGCTGCTCTCGCTCCACGCCCGGAACCCGATGGTGTTGAACTCGGGCGACAGCCTGCTCCGCATGCTGCTCTTCTGGAGCGTCTTCCTCCCGCTCGGCGCCCGCTGGTCGGTCGACGCCCTCAGGCGGGCAGGCGCGGGGACCGACGCGGACGCCGCCGCTGGCGCGGGCGGCTCCGAGAGAGATCCCGGGGCGGACGACGGCGATGAGTCCGCGACAGCCGGGCCGTCCGGGTCCGCCGTGGCGACCGTCGCCACGATGGCGGTCCTGATACAGGTGCTGTTGATGTACGTGACGAACGGCATCCACAAGCGCGGGAGCGACCTCTGGATGGACGGCGAGGCGGTCGCGTACATCATGCAGGCGGACCACTTCACCTACCTGCTGGGGAACCACCTCGCCGAGTTCACCGGCCTGCTCCGCGGTCTCACGGTCCTGTGGATCGCGCTCCTGTTCGCCTCCCCGCTGCTGATCCTGCTCACGGGGATCCCGCGCGCCGCGATCGCCTCGCTGTTCGTCGGGATGCACCTCGGCATGGCGGTCACGATGCCGATCGGCCTCTTCCCCATCGTCGTCGTCGTCGGCTTCGTGCCGTTCTTCCAGACCCCGGTCTGGGACGCCGCGGAGCGCGCCGTGGATCGGTTCGGCCCGCCGGCGGCCCTCGAACGGTGGCGCGCGCGCCTCGAGTCCGTCGGAGAGTCGCTCGCCTCGCTCGACGCGTCGATACCCCGACCGACGCCGAGCGAGACGTGTTGCGCGACTCGCCCGTGGAGTTCGACCGGCCGACGCGCGCGGAGGCCACCTACCGGAGCGCGCGCTGGCGGAAGTACCTCGGCAACGTCGCGTCGACGGACAACGAGAACCACCGGTTGTACCTCGCGAACTACCTCTGTGAGGACTGGAACCGGACCCGCGAGACGGCCGTGGAAAACGTCACGATCCACCAGCAGTACGAGCGGACCGACCCCTACAACGGGAGCGTGGTGGCCGCGAACGGGTTCGAGCTGATCGAGTACGACTGCTCGGGCGAGTTCATCCAAGACGAGTGACCGGCCCCGACCGCCGACCGCAACCCCCTTCCCTCGCCCGGCCGCCGTGACGGGTATGCAACCGACGGGACACCTGCGGAGCGACGCGGTCCGCGTGGGCGGGGACGCCCGCCAGCGCTTCTACGACGCCCGGGGGTACGGGCGGCCGCTCGACGGCAACGAGATCGCGCTCTCGCGGGTCGAGGCCGCCCACCTCCTGTTCCGCGGCGACCTCTCCGGGATCGAACTCGGGGGCGACGCGGCGGGCGTGTCGGGCGGCGACCCCGTCGGCTTCGAGCGCTTCTTCGTCGCGAGCGCGGCCGCCGCCGACCGCTTCGCGGTGCGGTTCCTCGTCTACTCCGACCTCCGCGACCGCGGCTTCTACCTCTCGCCCGCCCGCGAGCCGTGGCCCGGGGGGAGCGACGCGCCGGGAGACGCGGTCGACTTCGTCGCCTACGAGCGCGGCGAGACGCCCGACACGGGCAAGGTCAAGTACCCCATTCGGGTCGTCGGCGAGCGGGAGTCCGTCGCGGCCGCGGGGCTCGCGGGCCGCACCCTCGCGGTCGTCGACGAGGAGTCCGACATCACCTACTTCGCGGCCGAGGGCGGCGCGGTCGACGGCGCGACCGACTACGAGCCCCCCGCCGACCTGAGCGGCGTCCTCCTCGCCGACCGCGTCGTCGTCTGGGACGCCCCCGAGGGGTTGTACGAGCGCGGCTTCTACGGCCGCCCGCTCACCGGACGGGCCGCAGACGTCGAGGGCGCGCTCCAGCTCTCTCTCGTCGAGGCCGCGTCGCTGGTCGCGGACGGCCGGCTGGCGCTGTCCACGTCGGTCGGAGACGAGGGGGGTGTTGCCGGCGACGACGCCGCCCGGATCGTTGCCCGCGGCCGCGAGGTGGAGGGGGACCGCTTCGACCGCCGGCTCGCGGTGTACGAGCGCCTCCGCGGTGCCGACGCGGTGCCGAAGACCGGCTTCAAGTTCGGCGCCGACTTCCGGACGTACCTCGACGTGGAGACGGTCGAGGACCTGCCCCACTCCGAACACCTGGTGCGCGTCGTCGAGGCCGACCACCGGTTCTCGCCGCGCGAGCTCTCGCTCGACGTGCGGCTCGCCGGCGGCGTCCGCAAGGAGATGGTGTTCGCGGTGACGTCGGTCGGCGGCGGCGGACGCGGCGCGCGCGCGGCGGACTGGGTCCGCGCCGCCGACGTGGAGTGGGTCTCGGTCGACCGACTGACGCCGTAGCCGACCGGCACCGGAGTTGAGGGATACCGCAGCCGACCGTCTCGCGGCCGACCGATCACCGCCCCGTGGCCGACCGGTCACCGCTCCGCGGGCCGTTCACGACACCGTCACAGTGTCGTCGAACAGCGCGGCGAACAGCTTGTTTTCGGCCGCGCGGAGGTGCTGCGTGAACGTCGTCTGCGAGATGTCCATCATCGACGCCACCTCCTCTCCGGTGTGCTCGCGGGGCCACTCGAAGAACCCGGCGAAGTGCGCGGTGCGCGCCGCTTCGCGCTGCCGGTCGGTCAGCTCGGACCGGTCGCGCAGAACACGCTCACCGACCTCTTCGAGGACGTGTCGTGGGGGCAGCTCGACTACCTCGTGGTGGACCTGCCGCCGGGGACGGGCGACGTCCAGTTGACGGTGCTTCAGAACCTCCCCGTGACGGGGACAGTCGTCGTCACGACGCCGCAGTCCGTCGCCGTGGGCGACACCCGTCGAGGCGTTCAGATGTTCGGGGAGTACCGGACGAACGTGTTGGGCGTCGTCGAGAACATGAGCGGGTTCGTCTGCCCGAGCTGCGGGGACAGACACGAGATATTCGGCGAGGACGGGGGGCGGACGCTCGCCGAGTCGGTCGACGTCCCGTACCTCAAATCGCTGCCGCTGGACCCGGCCGTCCGCGCGGGAGGCGACGACGGTGAGCCGATCGTCTCCGACGGCGACGGCGAGGCCGCGGCGGCGTTCCGGGACCTGGCGGCCGCGGTCGCGAACAAGGTCGGCGTCCTCCGGCGTCACCACCGACAGCGGGAGAGCGAAGAGGCGGTCTGAGCGGCGCGCGCCGCCGTTCACGCCTCGATCTCGAAGGGGATCACGTAGGTCCTGTTGTTCGACCCGAGCGAGAAGACGTACTCGCCCGGCCGGTCGAGCACCGCGTCGCGCCGGTCGGACGCGTCCGACGCGGTCGGGTCGTAGCGGAGCGCCCACGTCCGCGTCTCGTCGGGGGCCAGTTCGATCACGGTCAGGTTGTACGTTCCCGCCGGCGCGTTCGCCGCCGCCCGCCACTCGGGGGCCCCCGAGTCGGCGGCGTTCCGGAAGACGACCCACCGGTCCGGATTGATCGGGACCGGCTCGTCGCCCACGTTCGTGGCGACGACGCGGACGGTCTCCCCGTCCCGATCGAGGGACAGCGAGAGCCCGCCCGTCCGCTGGTCGGGACACACCGGATCGTCGACCCGTTCGCCGTCCGGTCCTATCGCGGGGCAGCCCGGAGCGCCGCCCGACAGGCAGCCGGCGAGGACGACGAGACACGCGACCGCGACGAGGGCGAGTCGAGACATTACCGTCACGACGGTGCGCCGTTTCAAAAGGGGTCTCGGAGGCTACGACGATCGCTTGAGCTACCGACCGGCCGCGGGCGCCGCGGAGAGAGCAGGAAGCTTTTTCCGGCGGTGACGCGCGTCGACACCCATGGTCGACCCCTCCACGTTCCCCGCCGAGTCGAGCGCGTACGACATCTCAACGGTGGACCTCAGCGACGACCGATACGAGGTCACGCAGTCGCTGGTCCGCAACAAGTACGCCGTCACCGACAGCGCCGGCGATGTCGTCCTGCGCGGGAAACAGAAGATGTTCAAGCTGAAAGAGGAGTTCCCGTTCGTCACGGCCGACGGCGAGGACGCCTTCTCGGTGAAGGCCGGCGGCATCATGGACGTCGCGGGCAACTACGCGATCACCGACGCGGGCACCGGCGAGGAGGTCGTCGTCTTGGACGAGGACCTCTCGCTTCTCGTCGAGAACTGGACGATTCGCGACCCCGACACCGGCGAGGCGCTGGCGACGATCCGGTCGAAAAACAAGGTGCTGTCCGCGCTCCGGCACCTCGTCGGCCCCGCGAACCTGATCCCGAACAAGTACGAGATATTCGACGCCGACGGCGGCCACGTCGGCGACATCGCGGGGCAGTTCTCGATGCGCGACGCCTACACGGTCACCATCGACGACGCGAGCGGCGTGCCGAAGGAGGCGGTGATCGCCGCCGCGTGTATCCTCGACGCCCTAGAGAACAAGTAGCGGCCGCGACCGAGGGGACGGCGCCGGCTACTCCCCGCCCAGCTTCGACTCGCCGACCGCGTCGTGACCGTCGATGACCTCGGTGCCGCCCATGTACGGGCGGAGCGCCTCCGGGACGGTGACGGTGCCGTCGTCGTTCTGGTAGTACTCTAGGATCGCGACGACAATCCGCGGGACCGCGAGCCCCGAGCCGTTCAGGGTGTGGAGGTACTCCGCCGACTCGTGGTGCTCCTCGCGGTACTGGATCCCGGCGCGGCGCGCCTGAAAATCCTCGAAGTTGGAGACCGAGGAGACCTCCAGCCAGCGGCCTCCCTGCTCCGGGCCCTCGTCCATGTCGTCCGCGGGTGCCCACACCTCAACGTCGTACTTTTTCGCCTGCGTGAACCCGAGGTCACCGGTACACATCTCCAAGATACGGTACGGCAGTTCGAGGCGGCGGAGCACCTCCTCGGCCTCGTCGACGAGCCCCTCGAAGCGCTCGTCGCTCTCCTCGGGCCGGACGAAGTTCACCATCTCCACCTTGTTGAACTGGTGGACGCGGACGATACCGCGCGTCTCGGTGCCGTGTTCGCCCGCCTCCTGTCGGAAGTTGGGCGTGTACGCCTGGTACTTCAGCGGGAGGTCCTCGCCGAGGAGGATCTCGTCGCGGTGGAGGTTCGTGACCGGCACCTCCGCGGTCGGGAGCAGCCAGAGGTCGTCGTCGTCGTAGTCGTCCTCGTTCGACCCTTCGACGCGGTAGGCGTCCTCGGTGAACTTCGGGAGTTGCCCGGTGCCGCGCATCGACTCGGAGTTGACGGGGATCGGCGGGAACACGTCCTCGTACCCCTGCTCGCGGTGGACGTCGAGCATGAACTGGATCAGGGCGTGTTCGAGGCGCGCGCCGTCGCCCTTCGCGACGTAGAACCCGCCGCCGGCGACCTTCGCGCCGCGCTCGAAGTCGAGGATCTCGAGGTCCTCACCGAGGTCGTAGTGCGGCTCCACGTCGGCGGGGACCTCGCGGTGGTCGTCGAACCCCTCGCGGCGCACCTCGACGTTCTCCGACTCGTCCGCGCCGACCGGCACGGAGTCTTGGGGGATCTGGGGCAGTTCGAGCAGCGACGCCTCCAGTTCGCGCTCCAGTTCGTCGGCGCGCGCCTCGACCTCCTGGAGCTCCGACTTGAGCTCCTGGGAGCGCTCGATCGCCTCCTGGGCCGCCTCCTCCTCGCCGGCGGCTTTCAGCTCGCCGATCGTCGAGGAGACCTCGTTGCGCTCGTGGCGCAGGTCGTCGCCGCGCTGTTTCAGCTTCCGCCACTCCTCGTCGACGTCGAGTATCCGGTCGAGGTCGACGTCGACGCCCTTGTTGTCGAGCGCCTCGCGGACGACCTCGGGGTTCTCCCGGACGAACTGTCGAGACAGCATTTGTCGGGAGTTCCGCGGGGCGACCCAAAACCGTATCGGAGCGTCGTCACCGCGTGACAAGGATTCGGGCCGGGGCGCGGAACCGCGGGCCTCAGGGGGTGAACGAGAACGTACCGAACGCCATCAGGAGGGCGAGCGCGGCGACGACGACGCCCATCACGCGCATCATCAGGATCCGCGTGTCGCTCGGTTCGATCCGCCCCGTCGATCCGTCTGGCGAGCGGGTCTGCCAGCTCGTCATCTTTCGCGGGAACGCCGCCATCGCCAGCGCGCCGGCGCTAACGAGGAGGGGGACGGCAACGAAGAACAGCCGGAATGGTGCGGGGAGCATGCGCGGTGGAGTCTCGACGCGAGGCAACAAAGTGTTATGGAATCGGGAGGTCCCGCGGAGTCGGGGCGCCCGGTTCGCGCGTCGCCGTCAGTACCCGCCCGGTAACGCCATCCCGACGGCGAGCGCGGCGAGCGGCACGGCGGCGACGACCGCGTACCAGAGGCCGGCGGCGCCGAGGAGGAGCCACGTCCCGACGCCGTATCCCGTCGGGTCCCAGTCGACCCCGAACCGCGGCAGCCCGGCGACCGCGGCCGCGGGGGCGACGAGGCCGACGAGGACGCCGCCGAGAAGCGCCGTTGAGAGGAACCCCGAACTCCACGCGGGCCCCGCCTCGCCGGCGCGCGCCACCGTGAGGCCGACCCCGACGAGGTACGGGACGGAGAGCCCGACCGCGACCGCAAGGTACGAGGGGAGGACCCGCCCCGCCGGGGGAAGCGCCTCGAACAGCGCCCGGAGGCGCGACGCCGCGAGGAACGGCGCGCACAGTCCCGCGGCGACGAGCCCGGGGAAGCCCAGCAGCGCGAGCGTCCACAGCCAGCCGACGACCGAATCGACGACCGCGGGAGCGAGGGAGAGCGGAACCGACGGAGCGGGGACGGGCGAGACCATGCGCGAGACGAGCCGCCGCGGGCGGCAAACCTCTTGTGGTGACCTGCGAGGCGTCGCCGTCGCGGTCGGCCGGCGGCCGCCCGGAACCACCAGCGTTTATCCCGCTCGCCGCGACCGGCCGACAACGATGCTCATCACGGGCGCGACGCTGGCCGACGGCCGGGTGCGAGACGTGCGTATCGGCGACGACGGACGGATCGACGCGGTCGCCGAGGGGCTCGGCGCCGACGGCGGCGAGCGCGTCCTCGAAGCCCGCGGGAGGCACCTCCTGCCGGGCGCTGTCGATGTCCACGTCCACTTCCGGGAGCCCGGCGGGGGGCACAAGGAGACGTGGACCTCCGGGTCCGAGAGCGCGGCCGCCGGCGGGGTCACGACCGTCGTCGACCAGCCGAACACCTCGCCCCCGACGGTCGACGGCGCGGCGTTCGACGAGAAGGCCGCGCTCGCGGCCGACTCGCTCGTCGACTACGGGATCAACGGCGGCGTGACCCCCGACTGGGACCCCGAGGAGCTGTTCGATCGGCGACTCTTCGCGCTCGGCGAGGTGTTCCTCGCGGACTCGACCGGCGACATGGGGATCGACGCCGACCTGTTCGCCGACGCGCTCGACGAGGCGAGCGCCCGCGACGTGCCGGTCACGGTCCACGCCGAGGACGCGACGCTGTTCGACGACGGCGCGCTCAACGGCGACCTCGGCGGGGTCGGCACGGCCGCGACCGCCAACGCGTGGTCCGCCTATCGGACGGCCGACGCCGAGGTCGCCGCGGTCGAGCGCGCGCTCGCGACGGCCGCGGAGCGCGACGCCCAACTCCACGTCGCGCACACCTCGACGCCAGAGGCGGTCGACGCGGTGACGGAGGCCCGCGAGGGCGGGTCGGGAGCCGACGAGGACGGGGGCGACGCCGACACCGCACTGGTCACCTGCGAGGTGACGCCGCACCACCTCTACCTCTCCCGCGAGCGGGCGCGGTCGCTCGGCACGTTCGGGCGGATGAACCCGCCCCTCCGGTCGGAAGAGCGCCGCGAGGCACTGTTCGCCCGGCTCGCCGCGGGCGACGTCGACGTGGTCGCGACCGACCACGCGCCTCACACGGTCGAGGAGAAGCGGCGGGGACTCGTCGACGCGCCGAGCGGCGTGCCGGGCGTGGAGACGCTGTACCCCCTGCTCCTGGAGTCGGCGCGGACGGGCGAACTGTCGCTCGAACGCGTCCGGAACGTGGTCGCCGCGAACCCGGCCGAGATATTCGGCCTCGACCGGAAGGGGCGGGTCGCGGCGGGGCGCGACGCCGACCTCGTCCTCGTCGACATCGCCGACCCCCGCGAGATCGAGGCCGCCGCGCTCCACAGCGCCCCCGCGTGGACCCCATTCGAGGGGCTCCGCGGGGTCTTCCCCGAGGTGACGCTCGTCCGCGGCGAGGTCGTCTACGAACGCGACCCGGCGACGGGGGCGGCGTCGTTCGGCGAGCCCGTCGGGCGGAACGTCAGGGAGTCGTAATCGCGGGGAATCGAAGGGAATCGCGGAGCGCTGTGCGGAAACGGCGCGTCCGGGCGATCGACGGCCGAGACGCCGAAATCGGCCGCGACGGCGGATCGGGGGCGGCGGAACGCATATGCCGTTGCTCGCCTTAGCCGGTGTATATCGATGACCACGGGGAGCATTCGCACGGTCGCCTCGGGGCGGGAGCCCGACCTGGACGAGGTCGGCCGGACATGACCGACCCCGGAGAGTCCGGGCCGGTCGGGACGGGTCCCGCGGGGTCGGCCGACGCGGAATCGAGCGACGCCGAGGCCGCGGGAGCGACGACCGGGGCCGGCGCGGGGAGCGGACCGGAGACCCCCGCGGACGTCGCCACGCTCGCGGACCGCATCGTCGAGGAGGTCGAGGACGTGATCGTCGGCAAGCGAGGCGCGGTCGAACACGTCCTCGTCACCGTGCTGGCGCGCGGCCACCTGCTCGTGGAGGACGTGCCGGGCGTCGGGAAAACGACGCTCGCGAAGTCGGTCGCGCGCTCGATCGACGGCTCGTTCAAGCGCGTCCAGTTCACCCCCGACCTCCTTCCCTCCGACGTCACCGGCGTCAACGTGTTCAACCGCCGCACTGACGAGTTCGACTTCCAGCCCGGTCCGGTGTTCGCGAACGTCGTGCTGGGCGACGAGATCAACCGCGCCCCGCCGAAGACGCAGTCGGCGCTCTTGGAGGCGATGGAGGAGAACCAGGTGACGACCGACGGGACCACCCGCGAGCTGCCGGACCCGTTCTGCGTGATCGCGACCCAGAACGACGTGGAGCCGGGACAGACGTACGAGCTTCCGGTCGCGGAGGTCGACCGGTTCACGAAGAAGATCCGGCTCGGCTACCCGGACACCGAGGAGGAGGCCGCGATCCTCGGGCGGCTCACCGGCGACCACCCGGTCGACTCGGTCGAGCCGGTCGCGACGATCGCGGACGTGCGGGCGGCCCGCCGGGTCGTCGGCGAGGTCGAGGCCTCGGAGGCGGTCCGGGAGTACGTGGCCCGGCTCGCGGTGTTCACCCGGCGGAACGCGAAGCTCGGGGCGAGCCCGCGCGGGAGCCTCGCGCTGATCCGCGCGTCGCAGGCCCGCGCCGCGCTCGACGGCCGCGGGTACGTGATCCCGGACGACGTTCAGACCGAGGCGCCGACGGTGCTCTCGCATCGGGTCCGGACCGAGTCGGGCGGGACCGACGGCGCGGACGTCGTCAGCGACGCGCTCGACCGGATTCGCGTGGAGTGACCCGCCCATGACGCCCCCCTCGCGCCGATGACGCCAGCGCTCACCCGACGAGGGCGCGTCGCCGGCGTCGTCGGCCTCGTCGCAGCCGCCAGCGCGTTCGCAGCAGGCGGCCGCGCCTTAGACGCGATCGTGATCCCGGTCGCCATCGCGCTCGCGGCCGGCTACGTCCAAGTGTTGCGGGTCGACGTGCCCGCGGTCCGCCACGTGGCGCCCGCCGACGGATTCGTCGGGGAGACGCGGGAGGTCCGCCTGGAGTTCGGACCCGACGCGGTCGGGGGCGGCGACGCCTCCCCGTCGTTCCTCGCCGACGTGTCTGTCCGGGTAGACGAGGGGCTCGACGGGCCGACGGCGCCGATCCGAGCGTCCGTCGGCACTGAGCCGGTGTCGTACCGCGTGACGTACCGCGAGCGCGGCGAGCGGACCCTCGGACCGATCGACCTCACTGTGACCGACGTGTTCGGCCTCTTCGAGCGCGAACTGGTCGTCGACGAGACCGACGCCGTGACGGTGTACCCGCCCCGCGACCCGATGCCGACGCGGTTCCGGCGGGCGCTGTACGCGGCCGACGCGGTCGACGTGAGCCGGCAACGGGAGGAGTTCGACCGGCTCCGCGAGTACACCCGTGGCGACGCGGTCCGCGACGTCCACTGGGCGACGACCGCCAAGCGAGACGAGATCGTCGTCAAGGAGTTCGCGGCCGAGACCGCGCGGAACCGGGTGACGATCGCGGGCGGGACAGACGTCGGCAGCGGGAAGGAACGACCGGTGTTTGCCGGTATCGACCACGGCGACACCGACCGGGCCGCGAGCGCGGTCGCGGCCGACGAGCTCGCCCGGGCGACGGTGAGTCTCGCGCTGGCGCTGCTCGACGACGGGGTCCCGGTCGACGTGCGGCTCCCCGGCGGTCGCGTCTCGGCGGCACCGGGCGGCCGCGGTCGACGAGAGGTGCTGGAGCTGGCGGCGGTGACCGGCCCGGGAGCTGTGGCCGACGACGAGGCCGACGTGACGATCGTCGCCGGGGCGGACGGCGCCCGGTTCCGCACGGGCGACCGGGCGGTCTCCTTCGCGGACCTGCGCCGCGAGGCCGAGGAGGAGGGCACGCCGACCGGAGCCCACGGCCCGCGCCGAGCCGAGAGCGCGGCGGACCCCGGGGAGGTGGCGTCGCCGTGAGCCGCGGTTCGTCGCTCCGGGAACCCCGTTCACCGGGCGAGCCGACCGACGGCGACGGGCGGCTCGCCGACGCGGCGGTCGTCGGCGTCGCGGTCGTCACCGCGGCGTACCTCGCCGTGTTCTTCCAAATAACGAACGTCGTCGGCGGGACGGGACGGACCGCCGGCGTCGTCGCGCTCGCCGGCCTCGGCGGCGTCGCGCTGGCGCGGGCCGTCGGCGAGCGGACCGCGCTGTGGCTGGCCGGCCTCCTCCTCGCCGCGGGGCTCGCCGCCTACGTCCTCGCGATCCCCGAGAGCCGGCGAGCGCTGTTCACGGCGCGGAGCGTCACCTTGGACCTCCTCGCGCTGTCGACCGGGCTCTCCGTGTTGCGGCTGGCGCTCGCGGACGTCTGGGTGCTCGCGGTGGCGCCGGTGCCGACGTTCCTCGTCGGCTACTTCGTCGGGCGCGGGCGACACGTCGCGGCCGCGTCGGTCGCGGGAGGGACGCTCGGCTTCCTCGTGTTGACCGGCGACGCCGAGACGGGAGCCGCGGTCGCCGGGGTCGTCGGCCTGGCGCTCGCCGTCGGCCTCGCGACGCTCTCGACGCCGAGCCGGCGCCGCGGCCACGCGGGGACGTTCGCCGTGGTGGTCGCCGCGATGGTCGTCGCGAGCGCGACCGTCACCGTGATCCCGGCGGGGGCGGCGGCCCCGCTGGGGCTCGACCGCGGGACGACGACGTTAGAGTCGAGCCTGAGCGGCGACGACGAGCTGGACGTCGTCGGATCGACGCGGCTCTCGCCGGAGGTGCGGTACACGATCGAGAGCCCGGTTGAGCGGAACTGGCACACCGGCGCGTACGACACCTACACCGGCGATGGGTGGGTGCGGAGCGGCGAGCGGTCAGCGGTCAACGGCTCGCTGTCGGGCCCGCCGGGCGCGAGCGACCTCGTCGAGACGCGGATCACCTCGGAGGCCGAGTCGACCGCGCTGCCGGCGCCGTGGAAGCCGGTCTCGGCTCTGGGCGGCGGCGCGGTCGAGGTCGACGAGCGGGGGAGCCTCCGGCTCGCGGAGCCGCTCGAACCGGGCGACGGGGCGGTCGTCCGGAGCCGCGTGCTCGACGCAGACCCCGCGGCGCTCCGGAACGCCAGCGACGACTACCCCACGGCCATCGAGGAGCGGTACACGCAGCTGCCCGAGAGCACGCCCGGGCGGGTCGGCGACCGAACAGAGGAGATCGTCGCTGCCGCGGGCGCGGAGTCGCCGTACGAGCAGGCGGCCGCGGTCGAGGCGTACCTCCGCTCGGAGTACGAGTACACGCTGACCGTCGAGGAGCCCGAGGGAGACGTGGCGGACGCGTTCCTCTTCGAGATGGACGCCGGGTACTGCGTGTACTTCGCGACGACGATGGCGGCGATGCTCCGGTCGCAGGGGATCCCGGCGCGCTTCGAGACCGGCTACACCCCGGGCCAGCGGGTGGGCGACGACGAGTACGTCGTCCGGGGACAGAACGCCCACGCGTGGGTGTCGATCTACGTGCCGGACCACGGCTGGGTGGCGTTCGACCCGACCCCGTCCGGGCCGCGCGACGAGACGCGGGCGACCCGGCTCGCGGAGGCGCGCGCCGACGGGGCGGAGAACGTCGACACGGACGCGTCCGTCCCGGACCGGACGCCGGACCCCGAACCGAACCAGACCGACGCGGAGACGACCGACGACGCGCCGAGCGGGGGGACGAACGACTCGACGGTCGGGAACGCGAGCGGCGGCGGCGCGGTCGGTCCCACCGACATCGCGCGGCTCGACGGGACCCGGACCGGAACCATTCCGGCGGCGGCCACGCGGTCGGCGAGGGGATCCGAGGCGGACGGGAGCGACGGCGGCCCGCTCGGGTCGCTCCCCGACCCGGAGACCGCGCTCTACTGGCTGCTCGTCGCGGGGCTCGGCGTCGCGGGGGTCCGCCGGACGGGACTCGCGGGACGAGTTCACCGTCGGATCGGTCCGGCGCTCCCGCGGCGGCGGCGCGATCCGAGGGCGGACGCCGAGCGCGCGTTCGGGGACCTCGAACGGCTGTTGGCCGGGCGCTACCGCGAGCGGCGCCCGGGGGAGACGCCGCGGAGCTACGTCGACGCGGTCCGGACGCTCGGCGCGGACGAGCGCGTCGAGACCGTCGCCGCCGCGTACGAGCGCGCCGCGTACGCCGGGTCGGTGACGCGCGCCGAGGCCGACGAGGCCCGGCGAGCCGTGCGCCGGCTCGCGCTCGAACGGCTGCCGCTCGTCGGGCGGTTCGTCCGCTGAACGGGGGGCTTCCCGACACTATTTAATATGGGCATCCTGTAGACTCAGGCTGTAATGTCGGAAGTCTGCTCGACGTGCGGACTGCCCCAGGAACTCTGCGTCTGCGAGGACGTCGCGAAAGAGTCCCAGCAGATCAGCATCCGCATCGACGAGCGCAGGTACGGTAAGGAGGTAACGGTCATCGAAGGATTCGACCCGAAGGACGTGGACCTGAGTTCCCTCTCGTCGGATCTCAAGTCGAAGTTCGCCTGCGGGGGCACCGTCGAAGACGGCGCCATCGAACTCCAGGGGAACCACTCGGGTCGCGTGGAGGACTTCCTCCGCGACAAGGGCTTCAACGTCGCGTGACCGTCACCTGACCGTCCGCCGTCGAGCGTCGGTTCGAACCGCAGTCGGCTCTCGTTTTTACCATGAGTCGCGTCCGGGAGCGACGGCACCGTCGACTCACGCGGCCGGAACGGACCGTCTCAGGCGACTACCGCGGCGCGGCCGACGACGAACGCCACCGCCGCGAGGAAGGTTCCGTACTTAAATCGGCGCTGCGCGGCGGCCGGGTCGGCGAAGCCCTCGTAGGCGGCGTACAGCATGACCGCGTCGGCGACCGCGACGACCGCGAGGTACGCCGCGCCGAGCGTCCCGGAGAGGTACGGTAGCGGGCTGACGGTCACGGCGACGCCGAGCGCGGCCGCGCCGATCCACAGCGCGCGGCGCTCGCCGACCGCGATGGGGAGCGTCGCGAGCCCCTCCTCGCGGTCGCCCGCCACGTCCTCGACGTCTTTGATCACCTCGCGGGTGAACGTCGAGAGACCGGCGAGCGCGGCGAGGACGAGGACCGCGCGCGGGTTCCCGACCGCGGCGCCGCCGAACAGGAACGTCGAGCCGACGAGGTAGGCGACCAGAGCGTTGCCGAGCCCGGGCGTACCCTTGAAGACGCTCGTGTAGGTGACGAGCGCGACGAGGTTCACCGCGGCGATGCCGATCGCGAGGGTCGGGAGTCGGACCGCGAACGCGACCGCGACCGCGAACCAGAGCGCGGCGGTCGCCAGCGCGGTCCGCGGCGAGACGGCGCCACGGGGGATCGGCCGGCCGGGGCTGTTGACGGCGTCGATCTCGCGGTCGAAGTAGTCGTTGATCGCGTTGCCCGCGGCGACCGCGAAGACGGTCGTCGCGGCCGCCAGCGCGGTCGGGAGGGCGGCGCCGCCCGCGCCCGCGACGAACGCGCCGGTGGCCGTGAGCCCCCCGGCGGCGACGCAGTTGCCGAGGCGCGCGAGCTCGACGATACCGCGGAGCGCGTCTCGCACGTCGTCCGCCTACTCCCGGCCGCGAGGAATAAACGGTGTGGGATCGGTCGCGCTACGCCGCCGGCCCGGCTCGGGTCGTCCAACCGGTCCGCGGGAATCCGCCGAAAAGTAAAACCGGCGCTGCCCGTACCGGCTGTCATGTCCGACGCCGCCGTCAGCGGGGACCGCCGCCTGCGGGTCGACCTCGACGTCGACCTCGTCGACGACAGCGGGTGTCCGATCGTCACCGAAGCCACCGAGGCCGCCGGGGTAGCTGTCAACGCCGTCGGCGAGGAGTGCGTCGTCGACGTGACGACGCCCGACGGCGACGTGCGCCGTGGGACAGGCGAAGTGAGCGAGGACTGCCTCTGTCACGCCTTCTCCCGGCTCGGCTACGCCCCGCACTTCCGGCGCGTCGAGGACGGGACGATCCTCGTGACCGCGTACGTCGACGACCGCGACGCCGTGCGCCGACTGGTCGAGGAGCTCCGCGAGGTCGTCGACCGGGTGCGGCTCGTCCGGCTCGCGGTCGTGGAGGGCCCCGACGCGACCGAGCAGGTCACCTTCGACCTCTCCGCGCTGACGCCGAAACAGCGCCGCGGCCTCGAACTCGCGGTCGTCCGCGGCTACTTCGACGACGACCGCGACGTGCGCCTGAGCGACCTCGCGGACGAGCTCGGGATCAGCAAGTCGGCGCTCTCACAGCGGCTCCGCACTGCGCAGGCGAAGCTGGTGACCGACGTCTTCGACGGCGTCGAAGGGTGAGCGCGGTCCTCTTGAAGGGATACACACGTGAAGCGGGACGCGGAGGTGGCGTCGACGCGTCGGGCCGGGTATGACCGACGACGAGCCACCGGTTCCCGAACCGGCCCGAGACGACGCCACCGTCGAACTCGTGCGCGACGCCATCGGCGTCGCGCGCGGCGAGGTGCCCGCGGAGCGGTTCTCGACGAAGTACGGCACGGGGATCGAGTCGGACGGCGGCCCGGAGTAAAGCCCACCGCCGGACGGCGACTCAGTCGTCCGCGGGCGCGGACCGGTCGGGGCCGTCGATCCGTGCGAAGGCCTCCTCGCCAGCGCGCTCCGACTCCGTGAGATAGCACTTCGGGTCGGGCGCGAACGGGTCGCCGTGCGCGGAGAGCGCCCGGAGCCGCGAGCCGCCGCGACAGATCGACTGGTACGCGCAGTCGGCGCACCGCCCGGAGAGGTGTTCCTCCCGCTCGCGGAGCCCGGAAAGGAGCGGGTTCGACTCGTCGGACCAGATCGCGCCGAACGAGCGGTCACGGACGTTCCCGGGCGAGTACCCCTGCCAGAACTGCGTCAGGTGGACGTTGCCGACGGGGTCGACGTCGGCGACGCGCTCGCCGGTCGGGTCGCCCCCGTTGCGTTCGAGGTACCGGTAGATGAGCCGGGCGCGATCCTTCCCCATCTCGCGGTCGGCGTACTCGACCAGGTGGCCCGCATCGGCGTAGTTGCCGACGAGCAGGGTCTCTATCTCCTCGCCCCGGTCGTGGTACTCGCGGGTGAGGTCACAGAGGTCGGTGACCGCCTTCCGGGTGGCCTCCGGGGAGAGGTCGACGTCGGAGATGTCGGCGCCGCGGCCGCCGTAATCGAGGTGGTAGAAGCAGAAGCGGTCGACGCCCACGTCGGCGAGCAGGTCGACGACGCCCGCGAGGTCGTCGACGTTGTGCTCGGTGATCGTGTACCGCAGTCCGGTCTTGAGCCCCACGTCGAGGCAGGCCTCGATCCCGCGCACGGCGGCGTCGAACGCGCCCTCCTCGCCCCGGATGCGGTCGTTGCGCTCGGGGAGTCCGTCGACCGAGACGCCGGCGTACTTGAGGCCGGCCTCCTTCAGTTCGCGGGCGCGCTCCCGGGTGAGGAGCGTGCCGTTCGTCGAGAGCACCGGCCGGATTCCGCTGTTGTCGGCGTACGCGACCAGCTCGGTGAGGTCCTCGCGGACGAGGGGCTCGCCGCCGGAGAAGAGGAGGACCGGGACGCCGAACTCGGCGAGGTCGTCGATGAGCGCCTTCCCCTCCGCGGTGGAGAGCTCGTTCGGCGCGCCCGCCTCGTCGGCGCCGGCGTAGCAGTGCTCGCAGTAGAGGTTACACCGCTTCGTGGTGTTCCAGACGACGACCGGACGCTGCTGTACCTCCTCGGTGATCTGCGGCTTCTTCGAGCCGTCGGCCGCGTCGTAGCGGAGCCCGTCGCTCTCGGCGTCGAGCCCGCAGAGCAGCTTGCTGACGGATATCATCGCTGGTCCCCCGCGTCGTCGGCGTCGACCGCGTCGGCCGGGGGCGCGCCGCCGCAGGAGACGGTCGGCGTCCCCTCCGTCTCCTCGTAAACGCGCGGTTCGTCGGCGTCCCCGTCGCCAGCGTCGCTCTCTCCGGCCTCCGTCCCGTCGTCCGCGAGCGACCCGGCGGAAAACCGGGAAACCTCTGCGGCCGGGCACACCCACACGTCGCGGGCGTACCACGCGAAGAGCTTGCTCGCCTCCTCGTGGGCGGCGTCCGGCGTCGGGGCGGCGACGGTTCCGACGTGGCGGAGCGGGTCCGACTCCGCCTCGCGGACGAACACCTCGAAGCGGCGACCGTCGGCCGACCGCGGCCCGTTCGCGCCCTCGCTTCGGTCCGTCTTCTCGACCATACCCCACCGTACGGACGGTTCCCCGAACGGGGTTTCGCGCGTTCCCACGGCCGCGAAATTCGACCGAACGGGTTCGGGCGAGACGGTAACGCGGAGGGGTCGCCGTCCGAGTCGAGCGACGGCGGCAGACCTGCCGCTCCCGGCTCCGAGAGGATCGAGGACCGCGTACGCCGCGATCCCGTGTGAGAGCGGCCGTTACCGAAGGAGAAACCCGATCAGATGACGCGGTTCTGCAGGTAGTCGAGGTGTTTCGCGTTGTAGACGATCTTGACCTCGTCGGTGGCCGGGCTCCCGATACAGGTGAGCCGGACGTTCTTCTCCTCGACCTCCTCGTCGGAGAGGATCTGCTGCATGTCCATCTCGATGTCACCTTCCTTGACGATGGACGCGCAGTTCGCGCACGCGCCGGCGCGGCACGAGAAGGGCCAGTCGTAGCCTTGCGCCTCGGCCGATTCGAGGATGTATTCGCCCTGGTTCACTTCGAGGGTGCCGTAGTCCTCTTCGTCGAGGCCGGCGTCTGCGGCCTCCTCGAAGAGATTATCGTCGTCCATCGACCAGCCGTGGTCGTCGAGCACTTCGTAGTTGAGGTATTCTACTGTGGGCATCACCTGACGGTTTGGTGCCCACCTCATTAGGCTTTGCTGTTCCCCGTCCGCCGCCGCCGAGACGAGAGCCCGACGACCGAACGAGTTCGCTTCCGCGGCCGAACGAGTTCGGCACGTTCCGTCGCCTCGTCCGGGGATCGGGGCGTCGTCGATCGGCCGGGTTCCTCACCGCCGGCGACCTCCGTCCGATCACGTGACTGCGCGTTATCGCGACTGATACGAGGTGAGTAACAATAAATAGCGTACGACGCGCAGAACGTACCGATGGAGGAGTCCGTCGTCGCCGACTTCGTGGGCCGCGTTCACGCGGCGAGCCTGTCCGCCGACGAGCCGGCGACCGGTCGCGTCCTGTTGAGCCAGCGACGGCTGGTCCTCGCGACCGACGACGGCAAGGAGACGATCCCCCTCTCGCGGGTGTTCGACGTCGTCGTCGGGAGCGTCCCCGGCGACCTGCGCTCGTTCTTCAACGACAGCGTCACCGTCGCGTACGAGCGCGACGGGTCGCGGCGCTCGGCGCTCGTGGAAGGCGAACCCGACGACATGGACAAGTTCGTCAGGCTGCTGTTCACGTCCCTGTTGCGGAACGTCACCGTGACGGTGCGACACCCAGCGAAGGTCGGCGGCCGCGTCACGGACGCGACCGACCACCGCGCCTCGGTGTCGGTGTCGCCGGGCGAGATACGGTTCAACAACTGTCCGGACCCGTTCACGGTCGACCTCTCTTCGGTGATCGACTACGAGCGGACGGACCGCACCCTCGGCGGGAAGAAGCGCCCCGCGCTCGTCTTCGAACACGTCGTCGACGACCAGACGGTCACGTCGATCACGACCGTGCCGAACGAGCGCGCGCTCAACATCCTCGGCCGGTACATCAAGATCGAGTACGACGAGGCGATGGAGGACTTGGAGTCCTTCGACCCGACCGAAGAGCAGCTGGAGATCCTCGTCTCTATCTACTCCGCGGGCGGCGAGGCGAACATCGCGGACGTCGTCACCGGCGATGTCGCCCAGACGTCGATGATCCTCGACACGCTCCGAGAGGAGGACCTCGTCGCCGACGGCGACAGCGGGACCACGCTCACCCGCAAGGGACAGATGATCGTGAGCTCGTACCTCGAATCCGTCAACGCCTGAGCGCCGCACGCGGACTTTGGGCCGGACGCGGCGCGCGCTCGGGGGAAGTTTCATAGTCGTGTACCCGTAGGTATCTCTCATGCGAGACAGCAACCACCCCGGCGGCGAGTCGCCGCTCGACGCCGTGGTCCGCGAACGGGGACTCGACGCGCCCGACGGGGCGGGGAAGCCCGATCCGACCGGGGACTCGACGTGTCCGGGCGACGCCGGCGGTTCGGGGCCGCGAGTCGCCCGCGTGCCGGAGAGCCACACCCACGACACGTTCTCTGTCGAGGGGATCGAGACCGACCGCCGCGAGGGGTTACTGGAGACGGTCCTGCGCGACGTCGACGGCGTCAGCGCCGCCTCGGCAACGCGGCGCAACGGGACCGTCGGCGTCCACCACGACCCGTCGCTCTCGCGGGACGCGCTCCGCGGGGAGCTCGAATCCTGCGGCCTCGTCGTCGCGCCCGGCGACGAGGCGTTCGAGTCCCGGCGCGCCTCGCAGTTCGCGTCGGCGCGCGTCGCGGTCGCGACCCTGTTCGGCCTGATGGTCGCGACGCCGTACATCGCAGTGCTGTACCCGACCCGGGTCGAGTGGCTGTTCTACGACCCGGTGACCGTCCAGTACCTTCAGTCGATCCTCGACTCGCAGATGACGACGCACTTCTTCATCAACCTCGGCGCGCTCTCGGGGCTCGCGTTCCTCGTCGCCTGCGGCCCGACGATCCGTCGCGCGGCCGCGGCGGTGCGCGACGGTGAGTTCACCAACGAGGTCGCGTTCGTCGGGGGGGTCGCCGCCCTCTACGGCTACAGCACGCTCACCGCGTTCACCGGGCTGGAGGGCGCGGTCCACTACGACCTGGTCGCGTACGCGGTCGTCGTCGCGACCTTCTGGACGCAGTTCGGCGTCACGGACACCGCGGTCGATCCCGCGTCGCGCGGCGAGTCCGCCGCGGAGCCGGCCGACGCCGACGCGGACGAACCGGTCGCGATGACCGACGGCGGGCGCTGACGCGTCACGGCGGTCGTCACTTTTACTCTCGCGCGCCGGTCCCGCTCTCGACCGTCGCCGGTTCCGCTCGCTGACCCGCCCGCTCGCCTTTTACCGTTCGTGCGTCGCTTCCGGAGAGTCACTCCGCCGCGTCCGCGCCCGCGACGGGCGTCCCGCTCTCGTCGACGGTCATGACGCCGTCGACGGTGACCTCGTCGCCGACGGCGAGGACGTCGCCCCACGATCGCTCCTCGACGACGGTGTTGACCATCAGCCGGAAGTCGTGGTCGAAGCGGTCGCTCGCGGTCCACTCGGGCAGCGTCTCGCGGCGCTTCCGGACGAACCGCTCGCGGAACCCGTCGATCTCGGCCCCCGTGTCCGGGTCGCGAGAGGGGACGACGCAGCGCTGACACGGGTTGACGCCGATCAGCGCCGTGTCGCCGACCGCGACGCAGACGCCCTCCCCGTGGTCGGCGAACAGCCTGTCCTCGAAGAACGCCGGGCAGTCGTCCAACACGACGTTCGGGCGGAGCCGCCGGCGCATCTCCGTCGCGTCCGCCACGTCCTCGAACCACGAGGCGACGGTCGCCAGCGTCGCCCGCGAAACCACCGTCGGCCCGCGCGCGGCGCGGTCGTCGGGGAAGCCGCCCGCGTCGTCTCGCACGAGGTCGACCGCGTACCCGAGGTACTCGCCGACCCAGTCGGCCAGCGCGTCGCCTTCGTCGGGGAGCGCGAAGGTGCGCTCGTCGGCCGGGGCGCGTTCCGTCGCCGGTCGCGAGAGCGTCACGGCCGTCGGCGTGGCGTCGGGCGGGCCGGCGAGTTCGTACTCGGCGCTGAGCCCGTGGATCGCCGGCTCGCTCTTCCCGTTGACGTAGCCGCCGCCACCGCTGACGGAGGCGCGCTCCGGGTCGACGCCGGCCTCGACGAGCGCGTACGTGCGGTCGCCGCGGAGCGCGCCCTCGGGGCCGATCGCGGCGCGGTCGACGGCGACGCCGTCACAGGACTTCAGGGGATACGCGAGGAGTTCGGCGACGCGTGTCATACCGCGAGTTCGACGGGCCGGATAAAAAGCGATCGGCCGACGGGGGCGTCCCCGCCGGACGGTGGTCGCGCGCGACGACGGGTCAGAACAGCCCGGCGATGAACCCGACGCCCATGACGACGAGGACCGCCGCGGAGAACGCGGGCAGGTACGGGGTGTACCGCTCGACGCGCTCCCGAGAGCGGTGGTAGCCGGCGATCAGCAGCAACGTGAGTCCGACGATACCCGCGATGACGGTGAGCGCGTAGGCGCTCATCAGTTCGAGACAGTAGTTCGACCCGGCACAGAGCGCGATGATCTCGAACTCCTCCTCGTGGGCGAACCCGAGGACGAACGCGAACCACGCGATTCCGAGCAGGCCGCGGTCGGCCCCCTCGTCGAAGCCGCCGTGCGAGTGGCCGCCGACGAACGGGAGAAGCCGCTTCAATCGAGCGAGGCGTCCGTCGTCGTCATCGTGGTCGTGGCTGTGGTCGTGGTTGTGGCTGTGGTCGCGATCGTGGCCGTGGGCGTGAGCGTCGTGATCGTCCGACGCCTCAAGAGAGCCGTGAGAGTGCCCGTGGACGTACTCGCGGACACCGAGCCCGATCAGCAGCGCGCCGGCGACGAGGCTGACCGGCCCACCGATCTGGACGCCGCCGAGCACCGTGATCGGCTCGTTGACCTGCGTGAGATCGAAGTAGCTCTTCGCGTAGAAGAAGACGACGACCATCGCGATGCTGCTCACGAGGTGGCCGAGGCCGATGATGGCGCTCGCCGCGAACCCGTACAGCCACTTGTTGGTCTGGTCGAGGGCGTAGGAGGCGGCGACCGGCCAGCCGTGGCCCGGTTCGACGCCGTGGACCGCGCCGAGGAGGACCGCGCCCGCGAGCGGGCCGAACAGTTCACTTGAGAGCATACGCGGCGCTCCGAGCGGGCGGGGTTTAGCGGTTGTTAGTACCGAACCGGGTGAATCGTCATAACGAACCTCTTGTACTCGCGGGATCCACGACGGCACAATGCGAACGAGCTTCAACGTCCCGGACGACCTCGTCGACGAGTTCGATCGGACGTGGCGGGAGGAGGGGATCGAGAACAGGTCGCGGGCGGTCCGCGAGGCGATGCGCGAGTTCGTGGAGTCGCACTCGCGGCTCGAAGACACGACCGGCGAGGTGGTCGCGCTCGTCGGCTTCGACTACCGCCACCACGAGGTCATCCGGGAGCTCCACGGCGCGCAACACGAGTATCAGGACGTGATCCTCAACACGAGTCACACCCACCAGGGCGAGTGGTGTCTGGAGTCGCTGTTCTGCCGCGGCGACGCCGAGCGCGTCCGACAGCTCACGTACCGGCTCCGCGACTTCGACGCCGTCCGTCGAGTGAAGGTGATGCTGATTCGGGACGGCCCCGACTGACCGGGACGAGGTTCCCGAGTGGTAATCGAGGAACGTTCGCCGCGGCGATGTCGTCATCGTCGAGTTCGATCCGACGGAGGGCTCGGAGCAGAGAGGGACGCGGCCCTGCGTAGTCGTCCAGAACGATATCGGGAACGAGAACGATCCGACGACCATCGTCGTTCCGATCACGACATCGCGGGGAGACGAACTGTGTCCCTTCGAGATGCGTATTCCGGTCGCGGAGTCGCCGCTTCGGGAGGATTCGGTCGCGCTCTGTAGTCAAATTCGCACGGTGCCTATCGAACACCGCATTACCAACAGCAGTGGTTCCGTCCCGGAATCTCGAACGAAGGAAGTCGACGAGGCGCTCAGGTATGGCCTCGGCCTGATCGATCCCTAGCGATTCTCTCGCTGTTCGACCTTGTTCAATTCGATCAACAGCCGGAAGATCGCCTTCACGAGGTTCGCGTCGACGTCGAAGCGCTCGGCGTTCTCCCCGGCGCGCTCCATCACGCGCTCCTCCTGCCCCTCGTCGGTGGTCGGGAGGTCGCGCTCCTCCTTCACTGCCGCGACGGTGTCGGCGACGTACGTCCGGCGGGCGATCAGCTCGACTATCTCGCGGTCGATGTCCTCTATCTCGTGTCGCAGTTCGTCGAGGCTCCGGTCCTCCGCGTTGGGTGTGTCGCTCATTGGTAGTAGGGTCAGTGATCTGTCGCGGGCGCTCACTCGACGGTCGCGCCGTCGGCTCTCGTCGTCGTTCGCCGCAGCGTTCCGGGACGGTCGGCCCAGGCGTCGGCGACCGCGTCGAGGTCGGTCTCGGGATCGGCCGGGTCCGCGACGGCGACGACGCTCGGGCCGGTCCCCGACAGCGACACCGCGGTCGCGTGCGGCATCGCCTCGACCGCGGGGTCGGCGTCGAAGCCGAGCGCGGCGGAGAACGCCAGCCCGTTCACCGTCATCGCCTCGCCGTACCGGCCGTCGAACACGAGGTCGGTGACGAGGTCAGCCATGGGCGCGACGGCCTCGCAGCGCGCCACGTCGGCGTCCGCGCTGTAGGCGCGCTCGGGCGGCGTCCAGACGAGAACGTCCCAGTCGACTGTCTCGCGGGCGCGGAGTTCGTCGGCGTCGTTGTCGGTGACGGTGACGCCGCCGAGCATCGACGCGGTCGCGTCGTCGAACGCGCCGGTGACCGTGACGCCGACCTCGCGGGCCGCTCGCACGCCAAGTCGACAGGCCTCCAGGCGGGTCACGTCGACCGCGGGGTCGTCCGGGTCGTCGCCGACCGCGTCGTCACTTGCGCGGCCGTCGTCGCCGACCGCGTCGCCACTTGCGCGGCCGCCGTCGCCGACCACGAGCCCGAGCGCGTCGCAGGTCGCGAGGACGGTCGCGTTGGCGGCCGCGCTGGAGCTTTTCAGCCCCGCCGCAAGCGGCACGTCGCTGTCGGTCCGGACGGTGCCGCCCTCGTCGTCGCCCCAGCGGTCGGTCGCGAGGCTCACGCAGCGCTCGATCAGGTCGGTGTCGGCGTCGGGGTCCTCGGCGATCTCGCCCGCGACGCCGTCGGCCGCGGGGTCGAGGTCGACCGCCGCGCGCGTCTCGACGTCGATGCCGAAGGCGGCGCCCGTGCCGGTCGCGAGCGCGTTCAACACGGTCCCGGCGCCGAGCGCCGCCGCCCGTCCTTCCATGGGTTCACGGCTCGCGAGCGCGGACAAAGAGGTAGCGATCACGGCGAGTCTCTCTGTCAGGGAGGCCGGGCGCACCGGTTCCGGGGTATCAGAGCGGTTCCGCGCGCCTGACGGCCGCGTCGACCGCGTACCGCTCGGCGTCGGGTCGGACGGGCGTCCCGCCGGTCTCGAACCGGATCGTCACCTCGAACGACCGCGATCTCGTCCCGTCGAACCGGTCGTCGCGGGGGAAGCGTCGCGTGACGGACGCGAACCCGACCGCCTCGCGCTCGTCTGAGCCCCGCGGGACGGCGTACGCGTCGGCCCGGAACTCGATCGTTCCGTACTCGAATCGCCCCGCGTTCTCGACGGTCAAGCGGGCCCTGACCCGCGTCCAGCCGCCGCCCTGCGTCACGTCGCGGACCGTCGCGTCGGTGACGACGAGCCCTGACCCGTCGGGGTTGACCTCGTCGGGCGTCGCTTCCTCGGCGCCGCCGTCGGACCCGCCTCCGTCGCCGTCGGATCCGGTCTCGTCGCCGTCGGACCCGCCTCCGTCGTTCGCGTCCGAGCCGCCGGTCGTCCCGTTCTCGGTCTGTCGAGGGGTCGAGCCGCCCTCCTCCGAGGTCACCAGACAGCCGGCGAGCAGCCCGGCGACGCCGACCGCGACGACGCCCCGCCGCGACGCTCGCCGGACGGGTCGGTCGGCGTCCCGGCTGTCCGCCCCGTCCGCGGAACGGGTCATCGCATCACCGTCCCGAGGACCCCGGTCGACGCGCCGACGGCCGCGGCGACGAACGCCGTCGCGACCGTCGGCACGAACGCGTCCGCCAGCCCGTGCGCCTGCGCGGCGGCGTCGCCCTGCGAGACGACGATCATGGTGACCGCGACCAGGCCGTACGCCAGCGCGCCGAGTCCCGTTCCGAGCCCGCATGTCACAGCCGCGGCGGTGACGCCGCGGGCACGGGACCCGACGAGGACGCCGAGGACGCCGGCCAGCGGGACCGCGCCGACGAGGACCGCCGCGGTCACGGCGAGGTACGACTGGGCGACGAACACGGGTCCGAAGCGCGCGGTCTCGCCGGTCGCGGCGGTCGCCAGCGCCGCCTCCGCCCAGCCCGTCGCGGCCGCGCCGACGATGCCGGCGCCGGCGCCGACGAGGGCGAACGCCGCGGCCACGAGGCCGATCTCGTTCGCGTTCACGCGCCGGTCACCCACCCGTGCCGTAGTCGGCCGTGCCAGCCCGTCCGCTCCTCCCACGCGTCGCCGGAGAAGCCGGTGGCGAGTAGGAACTCGCCCGCTCGGACGAGGTAGCCGTACTGGACGCCGGCGTGCTCGTCGAAGCCGTACCGCTCTCCCTCCGCCTCGCGGTGATAGAAGCGGTACCAGGGGGTCGGGCCGCCGTCGTCCCCAATTCCCCCGGCGGCGGCCGTGCCGTTCTCGGTCGCCGAGCCGTTCTCGGTCGCCGAACTGTTCCCGCTGAAGTCGGAACCGGCGAGCGTCGCCTCCGGGTCGATCGGCGCGCGCCCCTCCGTGGCGCCCTCGTCGAGGGCGGTCGAGAGCCGCGCGTCGGCGGTCTCCGCGTCCGGGTACCGCTGGACGTACACCGGGACCCCGTCCAGTTCGCGGGCCCAACCGCGGAACGTCTCTTCGGGCCGATTCCCCGCTGGCGGGCGGCGGGCGAACGAGAAGAACAGCTCCTCGACGCGGTCGGCGGGCCGCGGGATCGGGCCGAGGCGGGCACGCAGTTCGCGCCGGCGATCGGCACTAAGGGCGTCGCCGTAGATGCGCGGGACGCGGTCGCGGTCGATCTCATCTCGGTCGTACGGCCGGTGCGCGAACGTCGAGAAGCCGCGGCTCGCGACGGCGAGTTCGACGAGCGTCCCGGTCGTGACGCGACCCCGCTCGGGATTGTCCGGCGGGAGCGGCGCCAGCAGCCTCCGGAACAGGCGGTTGTGGATCGGGTTCCGCGAGAACTGTGCCTCGACGTAGAGGGTGGTTCCCATGCCCGCCAGCCCGGTGCGCAACCGGTCGAGTTCTTCGAGGGCGCGGTCCACGTCGCCGCGGGGCGCGAACTCGCGTAAGACCTCGACGTGGCGGTCGACTCGGTCACGGATCCGGGACCCGGGCGAGAAGTGCGGTTCGAGGGCCTCGGCCGCGCGGGACGCCGCGGTCTCCCCCGCGGCGGCGACCGCGTCGACCTGTTCGGTCGCGATCGCCGCCTCCTCGTCGACGGTCGCCCGGACCGACCGGACCGTCGAGACCGCCTCGGCGACAGCGTCGCGGTAGGTCGCGACCGCGTCCGGGTACTCGGTCGCGAACCACACCGCGTCGTCGACGACCTCGCGCGTCGCGTCAGCGAGCGCGGCGTTCGTCACCGGCGGGTCGCCGTCGGCGTCCGCCGGGTCGTCGGAGGGGGGGTCCTCTGGCGGGTCGTCGGCGTCGCCCCCGTCTCCCCCGTCGCCCGGCGCGTCGGCGGCCTCGGGCGCGTCGGGATACTCGACGCCCTCGACGCCGAGGCACCCGGCGGTCCCGACGAGGGCGGCGCCGACGCCTAAGAGCGCCCGTCGCGTCCGTTGCATGACACGCACTCCCCGCGGCAGGAACTTAAATGTGGTACGCCGATTCTCGCTGTTGAGGGCGCGCCCGCAGTCCGGCGGTCCGACCGGCAGCCGAGCGACGCGTTGGGGCCGAGGGCCGAGCGCGTCCCTTTTGAGGCCGGCACCCCGAGCGTCGCGTATGTCCGCGCCATCACGCAGCGACGTGCCGCCGACCTCGATCGGCGTCGACCTCCGCGAGGAGGGCGTCGTCGTCGAGTACCTCGACGGCCGAACGACCCTCTACCGGGGCGCCCCCGACTCCGCCAAGGGGTCGGTCACCGCCGGTCCCGGCAAGGAGACGCACGTGCTCGTCACCGACCCGACGGAGACGGAGGGCGTGATGACGTACGTGAACGATTACAAGACCGACGACGAGATCCTCGAGGAGTCCGGCGTCGGTCGCGTCATCGTCGAGGACGGCGATCGCGACGAGGTGTTCCCCGGCGTGATCGTCGGTCGGGACGGTAAGCGCAACGAGGTCGTCGCCGATCCCGAGGTCGCCGGCGGGCGCGTGTTCGTCTTCGTCGAGGACGGTTGGACCGAGGGGAGCTACGAGATCGTCGAGGGCCCGGAGGACGGGCTCGACGCGCACCGGTGACCCCGACGCCGACGGGACCCTTCTGATGAGCCTCGCGAAACCCTGGCGCGAACTCGACCGCTCGACCGTCGGGAGCGCGCCCGATCGCTACGCACTCTACGAACTCGGCGATGCCGACGGCGACACGGTCGGGTTCGGCACGGGCGTCCTCCGCGACGAGCTGAAGGAGGCGCTCGCGTACGGCGGCGCCGCGACGGTTCGGTGGGAGCTCGCCGACTCGCCCGACCACGCCGAGCGGCTGCTCGCGGACCACGTCGAGGAGTGACCCACTCGTCCGGTCCGCCCGTCCCGACCGACCGGGAACGACCGACAGACGAAAGGCCCGCGGCCGCCGAGGAGGCGACATGAGCGACGAGGCCGAGACCGACGGCGGCGACGAGGTGCTCCGCGCCAGCGACATCGGCGGCGAGGGGCCGCCGATCGAGGAGAAGCCGTACAAGATCGTCTTCGAGGCGAACAAGTGCTTCGGAGCGGGGAAGTGCGCCGAGGTCGCGGACAACTGGGTGATGGACGTGGCGAGCGGGATGGCGAAGCCGGAGGCGTACTACATCGGCGAGGAGGACCTGGCCGAGAACGTCAGCGCGGCAGAAGCGTGTCCCGCGAAGAAGGATGCGGGCGTGATCCACGTCGTCGACCGGCGGACGGACGAGGAGATCGCGCCGGACCCGCACGGCGACGGGACGCTCTCGGTCGACTGGTAGCGCCCCGGTTTCCGAAAGGGGTTTCACCGCGCCGCCGGTAGCCGAATCCGCGCGGGGGTGGCTGAGCCTGGCCAAAAGCGGCGGACTTAAGATCCGCTCCTGTAGAGGTTCGAGGGTTCGAATCCCTTCCCCCGCACTCCTGCGGCGAGCACTTCGCGAGCCGCGGGTGGAGACAAGGAACGGTTCGAACTAGGGAGCGGGAGGTGAGCGAGCCGCGACGCGGCGAGCGAACGGGAGCGACTGGAGTTCGAATCCCTTCCCCCGCACTCCTGGGGCGAGCACTTCGCGAGCGGCCCGCGAATTAACTGGCACCGTCCACCTGCTCGGCGAGCAGATCTCCACTCCCGATTCCGAATGTCGATACTGGTGGGACCCGCGTCACGGCCCGAACGACCGACCTCGGAGGACCGGAAGCGGTCGCCCGAGCCTAAAGCTATCAGATGCGATAATCTCTCCCGCACAGTTTTGTGAGGGCGGTCGGAGCAGGGGACATGGAAGTTCCGCCCACCGTCCGGGAACACGCCGGCGTGCCGTTACTCGTCGGGATCGGCGGGGGGTTGTTCGCGACGCACGTGTGGCACGCGATCGGCGAGGAAGAGAGCGCCGCGACGTTCCTGTTGGGTATCGTCGCTCCCATGCTCTTCGCCGCCGGCGTCGTAGGCGGCGGCGTCTGGCTGTGGAGGCGGGACACGGACGGCGAGTACGCGCTCAGAGTCAGGAGTTGGTCCGCGGTCGGAGCCGCCGTCCTGGCCGTCGGTGGGGTCCTCGTGATACTGTATCAGCAGCAGTACGGCGTGGTGATGGACGAGCAGGCGTTCGTCGTCGTCAACGCCGCGTCGGGCGGAGCCCTCCTCGGATTCATCGTCGGCGTGTACGACATCCGGCAGCGGAGAGCGGAGGAGAGAGCGACCCGACTCACCCGGCAGCTAACCGTCCTCAACCGCGTCCTCCGTCACGACATCCGTACCAACGCCAACGTCATTCAGGGGAACGCGAGTCTCCTGACCGAGGAGTCGGTCGACACCGACGAGAAGGCCGACACGATCCGACAACAGGCGACCGATCTGGTGAAACTGGGGAAACAGGCCCGGAGCGTCGAGCAGATCCTGACCACGGAGGAGGTCGACCGAGAGTCACAGGAGCTCACCCCCACCGTCGAGGCGTGCTGCGAGCGAGTCCGGCGCGACAATCCGTCGGCGGAGATCGACGTCTCGCTGCCGCCGACGGTGCCCGTCGTCGCGCACCGGCTGATCGACTCGGCGCTGGCGAACGTCATCGAGAACGCGGTCGAACACAACGACAAGGAGACGCCGCGCGTCCGCGTCGAGACCGAGCCCGTCTCGCGGAATGGGACCGACTACGTCGAACTGCGAGTCGCCGACAACGGGCCGGGGATCGCCGAGAGCGAGATCGAGGTGTTGAAGCGCGGCTACGAGACGGACCTCGAACACACGAGCGGGCTCGGCCTCTGGCTCGTCAGCTGGATCGTGGCGCGCTCGGGCGGAGAGGTCCGCTTCGAGGAGAACGATCCCGAGGGCAGCGTCGTCTGCCTGCGACTGGCGCGGGCCGACGGCGGCGCGCGGTCCGTCGGGGGATCGGACACCGCCGCGCCCGCCGTGTAGCGGTCGCCGAGAGCCGTCTCTGCGTTCGACGACTGCTCTCGCCGCTCGGTCAGCGGATCGGCGCGCCGCCATCGGGTGCCGGATTCGGAGGGAGTCGCACGCGCGGCCCCGTGCTCGCGACCGCGGCGGGCGACGCCGGCGGCAACGGCGGGGCGGAGTGGGGCGGTCGCGCTAACAGCAGAACATGAACGGGTAGACCAGGGCGACGCGGTCGCCCGCCTCGAGCTCCGTGTCGAACCCGTTCTCGTTCTCGTTGAAGTGGCCGTTCACGAGGATCCGGGCGTACGTCGTCGTCTGCTCGCCGACCGGGTTCTTCGTCCACGTCCCCGGCGGCTCGTCCGGCGCCGGCGCCCAACCGCTGTGAGTCGCGTCCGCCTCGGTCTCCGCGATGAGCGTCTCCTGGAGCTGCGGATACTCCTCGAACAACTCGTCGAGGAACGCCCGGAGCGTGTCGCCCTCGAACGCGTACTCGAACTCGTGCTCGTCGAGCTCCGTGCGGACGTGGCCGGTACACCGGACGGTGACCGTCGTCTCCGCCTCGGTCGCGGCGGTCGGCGCATCCTCCGGGTCCGTGCCGTCCGCCGCTGTCGGGGGCGACTCCGCCAGTTCGCTGGTCTGAGTCATGTGTCGGCGTACGCCGCCGCCTCGGGTAAGACAGAGTGCGAACATGTTCGCCGGGATAGTGCCGACGGGACGCGGGCACCGTCGGCCGTCGCCCTCTGCGCGCGGGTCGAGCCGCCCGCCTCACTCGTCGAGCCGGTCGGAACGCTCCGACCACCCGGTCGCGTCCGTCGCGAGGTCGTGGACCTCCTTCCGGATCCCCGCGTAGTTGTCGACGATATCCTGCGTGGTGACGATCCCCTCCGGCGTCGTCCCGTCGACGACGACGAGCTTCTTGACGCCCTCCGACCGCATCCGCTTCGTCGCCGTCCGGAGCGTCGCGCTCGGTCGGACCGTGACGAGGGGAGCGCTCGCCGCCTTCCGGACCGGAATCGCCGACAGCGGGTCGTCGGTCGCGTAGCCGGCGCGGAGCACGTCGCTCTCCGTCAGGATCCCGGCCGGCGTCCCGTCGTCGGTGACGACGACGCTGCCGACCCGGTTGCGGAGCATCCGCTCCGTGGCGTCTCGGACCGCGGCGTCGGCCCCGCAGGTCACGAGGTCCGTCGTCATCACCTCCTCGACGAGCATACACTGGGGTACCGCGTCGGCGTACTTGTAGGTGTCTTCGCGGGGCGCGGAACCGGGCGCGGCGCGGAACCGGGCCTCGGCCCCGCGCGGCGCGGCCGCCGCCGCTCAGTAGTGCCAGGGGTACTCGCGGAACCGCGGCTCCCGGCCCTCAAGGAACGCGTCGCGGCCCTCTTGGGCCTCCTCTGTCATGTACGCGAGCCGCGTCGCCTCGCCCGCGAACACCTGCTGGCCGACCATCCCGTCGTCGGCCATGTTGAACGCGTACTTCAGCATCCGCATCGCCGTCGGCGACTTCCGAGTCATCTCGTCGGCCCACTCTAGGGCCACCTCTTCCAAGTCTTCGTGCGGGACGACCTCGTTGACCATGCCCATGTCCGCCGCCTCCTCGGCTGAGTAGGTCTTCCCGCGGAAGAACACCTCGCGGGCCTTCTTCTGGCCGATCTGCTTCGCGAGGTAGGCGGAGCCGAACCCGCCGTCGAACGAGCCCACGTCGGGGTCGGTCTGGAGGAACTGCCCGTGCTCCTCGCTGGCGAGCGTCATGTCGCAGACGACGTGGAGCGAATGACCGCCGCCGACCGCCCAGCCGGGGACGACCGCGACGACGGGCTTCGGCATGAACCGGATCAAGCGCTGGACTTCGAGGATGTGGAGCCGCCCCGCCCGCGCCTCGCGGACGAGGTCGTCGTCGTCGTCGCCCGCCTCGTCGTCGTCGCGGTACTCGTAGCCGGAGCCGCCCCGGACGGACTGGTCGCCCCCCGAGCAGAACGCCCAGCCGCCGTCCTTCTCGGACGGGCCGTTGCCGGTGAGGAGGACGCAGCCGACCTCGGCCTGCTTGCGCGCGTGGTCGAGCGCGGCGTACAACTCGTCGACCGTGCCCGGCCGGAATGCGTTGCGGACCGCGGGGCGGTCGAAGGCGATCCGGACCGCGGGGACGTCGACGGCGCGGTGATAGGTGATGTCGTCGAACTCGTCGGTGACGGGCTCCCACGCGTCGGGATCGAAGATCTCCGAGACCATGCCGGATCGTACGTCCGGACCGTTGATAAACGGCGTCGGATCGACGGACGGAGAACGCGACCGCGCCCGGACCGGGGTGAAGTGAAGCCGTTCGGCTCAGAACGGTGCGCGCTCGGTGCGCCGCACGGCCGGAAGCGGGAGCCGGCTCCGGAGTCCGAGGGGGACGCGGGAGCCGCGACTCGCCCGTCGGGACCCGTCAGTCGTTCTGCGCGTACGCGCCCTTCGGGTGGCCCTTGTGCTGGAGGTTGCGGTTGTCGCGCTTCCGCGTCGCCGTCGCGGGGATGACCTCGCGGGACGGGTCGATCTCGGACCGCGGCATCCCGGTGTACCCGTGGTCGGGATGCTCGGAGCAGTGTGCCATCGCGTCGTGCGAGCCCTCCCACGGGCCCTCGTCACAGCCGTCCGCCGTACAGACGAACACTATCTCCTCTGACATGCTAACCGTGGCTTCCGGGTCGGTGTACAAAAACCCCGTACCAAAATTATCAGACTTGATTTCGGGCCGTGTCCGAGGCGGACCGACGGCGCGGCGGAGGGTCAGTCTCCCGCGGCGGGCGCGCCGAACAGCTCGACGCTCGTCCCGTCGTGTCGGCAGTCTTCGAGGGCGTGCTTGGCCGCGAATCCGGCCTCATGGGCGGACGGGCCGCGGCCAACGCCGACCTGGAGCTCGATGTCCACGTCGTCCTGTACGTGGGTGACCGCCGACGAGAACGCCGCCTCCGGGAGGTCGGGACAGACGGCCACGACGTTGTCGCCGCCGACGAAGAAGGAGAGGGCGCCGTGCGCCTCGCGGAGGTGGCGCATCAGCGAGCCGTACGCCCGTTCGATGTTGATGAACGTGTCGAACTCGTTGAGCCGGTCGGTGTACTTGCCGGTCGCGTTGACGACGTCGAAGTGCGCGATCTGGAGGTCCGACCGCTCCGTCTCCGAGAGGTACTCGCCCGCGAGCACCTCGGTCCGACTCTCGTCCTGCGCGCTGCCCGCGGTCTGGAGCCGCCGGTTCGCCGCTTCGAGCGCGTCGACCGGGCGCTCGGCGACGGCGGTCCCGAGGCTGATACTGACCGGGTAACGGTTGCCGATCGACTCTTGGAGGGTCGCGTGGGCCGCGCCGTCGACGCCGTTGGTCACCGCGATCATGTTGTCGAAGCGAGTGAAAAAGACGTAGGCGTCGCGGTGGCCGAGGAACTGGGCCACGTCGGCGAAGAGCCGCGACTGGAGCGTCTGGAGATCCATCTCACGGCGCGGCTCCGGCGTCGTCGTCCACGGCCCGTAGTTGTCGATCTGGACGAGGGTCACCTGAGTCGTCGTCACAGTGAACGTCGGTACGGAACCCGGCCGCTTTACCCTTCCGTTATCCCGAAGGTGGGATCGGTACCGAGTTCGTGATCGGCGCGGCGGCGGCAGCGGTCCGTTCGCGGACGCGAGCGCAACTCCTAGGACCGTGGCGCCCCCACCACGAATATGGATTTCAGCGGCGCCGTCCTCGACGTCGACGGCACGGTCGTGCGGGGCGACGATCCGATTCCGGGCGCCCCCGCTGGGTACCGCCGCCTCCGGGAGGCCGGCGTCGAGACGCTGTTCGTCTCGAACAACCCGACGAAGGCGCCGCGGGCGTACGTCGACCGGCTCGGTGGGGCGGGGTACGACATCGACGCGGACCGCGTCTTCACCGCGGGCAGCGTGACGACGCGGTACCTGCGGGAGCACCACCGCGACGACGACCTGCTCTGTATCGCCGACCCCGGACTGCTCGACCAGTTCGCCGAGGCTGGGCTCTCGACGACCGACGACGTGGACGCCGCCGACGCGCTGGTCGCCTCCATCGACCGCGAGTTCGACTACGAGGACCTCTGTACCGCGCTCTGGGCCCTAGAGCGCGACATCCCCTTCATCGGTACCGACCCAGACGTGGTGATCCCGGCCCCGGAGCGCGACGTGCCCGGCTCCGGCGCCGTGATCAACGCGATCGCCGGCGTCGCGGAGCGCGACCCCGACGCCGTCCTCGGCAAGCCCTCAGACACCGCGATCGAGATGGTGCGCGAGCGGCTCCCCCACCCCGCCAAGGAGTGTCTCGTCGTCGGCGACCGGCTCGACACCGACATCGCGCTCGGCGAGCGAGCCGGGATGACGACCGTCCTCGTCCGGTCGGGCGTCACCGACGACGCCGACCTCGCGGCGTCCGAGGTCGAGCCGGACCACGTGCTCGACCACCTCGGTCAGATCGACCGAGTCGTCGGCTGAGGAACCCCGAAGCGGTCGGTACCCGTTCGCCGCGTGGGAAACAGTTATGTGCGGTCGAGCGTACCGTTCTCGCATGGGAGTGGTTGACTCACACGAGGACCGGACCGGAGACGACGAGGAGGACCCCGAGGAGTCCGTCCGCGTGGTGGAGGGACACGCGGTCCAGTTCAACGAGTACCGGTACTGACGGGCGAGCGCGTTCGGGCCTGACGGGCGAGGGAATGCGGTTGTGACGCCTGGATCGGTGTCCGCGCTGTCCTGACGGCCGGCGCCGGCGTCCGCGCGGGCCGCGACCGACCGCCCGACGGCTGTCGGGACCGTTAAGTGGTCGTCGCGGGTAGCCGAGGGTGTGATACCGAGGCTCCGACGCGCGAGTACCTTCGCCGCGGTGGCCGCGATCGCGGTCCTCGCGCCGGCGCTCGACACCGCCGCAGCCGTCCCCTTCTTCGCCGTCGCCGGGGCGGCGTTCTTCGGCGTCCGCGACGGCGAGTGGTTCGAGACGCTCGCGCTGCCGGGCGACCGCGAGGCGGAGCGCCTCTACGGCCTCGTCTCCTTCGCGCTCGCCGGCGCGGGCCTCGCGCTGTTCGCGTCGCTGCCGCGCGCGCCGCTGCCGTACGAGGCGTTCGCGGCCGCGACGCTCGCGGTCGGCGCCGGCCGCCTCGGCCGGACGCTCGTCTCCCGCCGGACCGCGGACGAGTTCCCGCTCGTCGCCGGCTACGTGGTCGCCGGCACGGCCGCCGCCCTCGCCGGACAGATCGCGGTGCGCCTTCAGACCGGGGCGCCGGTCGACGGCGCGACGCTCCCGGTCGCGGTGTTCTTCGCGGCGGCCGCGGCGCTGACGGCCGCGCTCGTCCGCTCGCTGGTGTTCTCGCGGGACGCCCATATCACGACGATCCTCGTCGCGTTCGTGACGTGGGGGTTCATCGCCCTGGATCCGACCGTCGACGCCCCCGTCGTCGTCGCCGGCCTCGCGGTGACCGGCGCGCTCGGGTACGTCTCCTTCGCCATCGGCACCGCCTCGGTCGCGGGGATGCTCACCGGGGTCGTCTCGGCGCTGCTCGCGGTCGTCCTCGGCGGCGTCGGCTGGTTCCTTACCCTCATGTCCTTCTACGCGTTCGGGGGGCTCGCCTCGAAGTACCGGTTCGACGAGAAGGCGGCCCGCGGGGTCGCCCAGGAGAACGAGGGGGCCCGCGGCACCGGGAACGTGCTCGCGAACTCGGCGGTCGCGCTCGCGGCGGTGGTCGGCTACGCGGTCGCGCCGCACCTCGCCGTCCCGGCCGCGCCCTTCGGCTTCGCGTTCGCGGGCGCGACCGCGACCGCGATGGCCGACACGCTCTCCTCGGAGATCGGCGGCCTCTACGACGGCCCGCGGCTGGTGACGACGCTCCGCCGCGTCGAGCCCGGGACCGACGGCGCGATCACCTGGCAGGGCGAACTGGCCGGCCTCGCCGGCGCGCTGCTCGTCGGCGCCCTCGCCGCCGGCGGGTCGCCGCTGATCAGCCCGGTGGTCGCCGGCGGCGTCGCGGCGGGCGGGGCCGTCGTCGCGGCCGGCGTCACCGGGATGACCGTCGACAGCCTCCTCGGCGCCCTGATCGAGGGGGATCGCGTCGGGAACCAGTCGGTGAACTTCCTCGCGACGCTCGCCGGCGCCGTCGTCGCCGTCGCGCTCTGGGCGGTGGTGTGAGATGACGGGCGACGGCGACGGCGCCGGGCGAAAACCCGACGCCTCCGGCGATCCCGACCCACGAGTGCGCCCCGGCCGACCCGCCGACGCCGACCGGATCCGCGGGCTCCAGTCGCACCTCAGGCAGCCGAGCCCGGACCTCCTGGAGTACGGCCTCGCGGTTGGCGCCGCCCGCGTGAGCGTCGCCGAGGAACGCGTCGTCGGCTACCTCCTCCCCGTGGACGCGCCGAACCGCCCGGGGCTCCACGTCGCGGAGCTCGTCGTCGCGCCCGGCTTCCGGCGCGAGGGGCGCGCCCGCGGGCTCCTCGACGCGGCGATCGCGGACGCCGACGGCCCCGTCACGCTCCAGGCCCACCCCGACAACGACGCCGCCCGCTCGCTGTACGAGTCGCTCGGCTTCGAGGTCGTCGACCGCCGACCGGACGCGTACGCCGACGGCGACGCGCTCGTGCTGCGATACGTCTCGTAAGGGGTCGGCGGCGCGCTCGTATGCGGGGACCGCAGGCACAAGGACTATTCGAGCGCCACGCCTCCGGACAGCCATGAGTGACGCCGACGCGGAGACGGGGTCGATCGAGGTCGACTTCGGCGAGGACGGGCTGGTGCCGGCGGTCGCCCAGGACGCCGACTCCGGCGAGGTGTTGATGCTCGCGTACGTCTCGCCGGAGGCGCTGGCGCGCACCCGCGAGACCGGCGAGGCGCACTACTACTCCCGGTCCCGCGAAGAGATCTGGCACAAGGGAGATACCTCGGGCCATACCCAGTCGGTCCGGGAGGTCCGGGTCGACTGCGACGCCGACGCGCTGCTGTACCTCGTCGACCAGGCCGGCGGCGCCTGCCACACCGGCCACCGCTCCTGTTTCCACCGGACGGTCGACGGCGAGAACGTCGGCGAGCGCGTCTTCGACCCGGACGAGGTGTACTGACCGATGTCGGGGGAAACCGCCGGCGCCACGTCGGGAGGCGCCGAGGGCGACAAGGACGACCCCGTCCGCGGGGCCGGCGAGGCGGCCGCGCGGCTCCGGGAGCGCTACGACGAACTCCGCCGGATCGAGTCGCGGATCGACGACCACGGGCGGGACCGGGTAGAGGCGGCGGCCGACGCGTACCGCCACGCGCACCGGATCCTCGACCGATACGAGGAGGACGCGGTCGGCTCCGGCGACTTCGAGTCGTACGTCCGGTTCCGCGGCGAGTTCGGGGACGCGGTCGACGTCGACGACGACCTGCCGGCCGCCGAGGCGTTCGAGGCGGCGGACGAGGCGGTCGACAAGCGGCGCCTCTCCGACGAGGACTTCGCGACCGCCCGCGAGGCGCTGGAGCCGGCGGGGGAGTTCGTCGACCTCCTGGAGGCGTACGACGACGCGGTCGACGACTACCGGGCGGGCCGGAAAGCGGCCAAGGAGGCCCGCAAGCGGCTGGAGTCGCGGGTGGAGGAGCTCCGTGAGGTCGCCGACATGGCCGACGCGGACCTCGACGCGGACCTCAACCGCCTCCGCGGGCCGATCGATTCGTACGATGAGGCGGTGATGGAGGCGTTCCGGGAGTTCTTCAAGTCGGCGTCCGCCCGCGAGGTGTTCGACTTCCTCGACCGCGCGGACGCGACTCCCTTCGTCGACGTCGACGTGCCGCCGACCGACCTCGCGGAGTACGTCGAGACGCACGCGGCCGGCGAGGAGCCGCCCGCGACGCTGCTGGAGTACGCCGACTACACGAACTCGAAGCTCGACCACTACGTCGACGACCCGGGCGCGCTCCGCACGGCGGTCGCGGTCCACCGGACGTACCTCGAACGGCTCGACGGCGAGCCGCTGACGCTCGACTGGCCGCCGAAGCCGGGCGACGAGCTCGCCTACGAGATCGACGAGCTGGTCCCGCTCGTCGGGCGGATCGCCGACGACGACGCGGTCGCGACCCTGCGCTCGGTCCGCGAGCTCGCGCGGAGCGACGAGTACGGGCGCCTCCGCCGCGCGGCGGAGGTGCGCCACGCGCTCGACGACGGGGACCTCGCCCTGATCGAGCGCGGCGAGGCCGACGAGCGGCTCGCCGAGGCCGAGCGGACGCGCTCGGTCGTCGACGACGTGTTGAGCGAGACGGAGCGGTGAGCGGCGCGGGCGGCGACCGGATCCCCCGCCGTCGAGTGCGGATTTTTAAGCCTCGTCGCGGCGGAGCACGGGTATGACCCGATTCGACGCCGCGACCGAGGACGAGCGGCTGAAGCTGTTCGCCGACGCCGCGGCCGCGCACCGCGCGCGCTCCGGCGACGTGATGACCGTCGACGTCGACCCCGACAGCGACGACACCGGTGGCGGCGAGGTCCCGCCGTGGATCCAGCTGGCGGGCACGGAGCTGATACTGGACTGTACCGACGAGGAGCTGGAGCGGCTGAAGGCCCTGCTCTCGGAGTTCCCGGAGTTCCGGATCGACGAGCTCGTCAGCCCGGAAGAGGCCGAGGGGACGAACGCGGTCGTCACGGCGCGGTCGGACGCGAACCGCGTCGCCGGGTTCGTCGAGCGCGCCTTCCGAGAGGTGTACGAGCTCGACGCCGAGTACCGGGCGTGGGTGACGGCAATCTGAGGCGGGCGATCGGCAAAGGCGTCACCGACCGGCCGGGCGTTACCGGCCGACCCGAACGTCACCGACCGCGAGTCACTTCGCGAAGTAGCTCGTGAAGTAGCCCGAGAGGAAAGAGCTGATCGCGACCGCGAGGAGGAGGTCGGTCGTGTCGTGGTCGCCGTCGTCGGCCGCGAACCAGGTGACCGCGACGCCGATGCCGAGCGAGATCAGGCCGTTCGCCGTGTCTTCTTTGACTCCCATACCCCCCGTTGGCGGCGGAGCGACAAAACCGATGCGGCGGGTCCGGTCTCGTCCGCACCGCGGCGAGTCGGCGCGGTCGCGCTAGCGCCCTCACCGCCGCTCAGTGGAACCCGCGGTCGACGTCGTCGTCCTCGATCAGGTCGTCGAGCTCGGCGGTGAGCAGCTCCTCGGCCTCCTCGAAGGTGTCGGAGAGTTCGTCGAGCTCGTCGGGCCGTCCGTCGAACTCGTACTCCATCGGGCCGAAGGCGGGGGAGTCGACCGCTTCCATCACGTCCTCAAAGAGGTGGTCCGGGTCGGTCGGCGCCTCGGCGTGGACTCTCAGCGTCTCGGTGAGCCGCGTCGCCATCTCCTCGGCGTGGTCCTCGTCCTCGGGCGCCGTCCGGACCGCGAACCGCCCGTCGCTGTCGGCGTCGGGCAGGAGCGGGTCCAGCCCGTCGTCGACCTTGCGGGCGACCTGCGCTCCGACGCCGCGGAGGTCGCGAGGGTTCTTCGCGTACGTCTTCAGGTGGTAGAGGCCGACGCTCGGGTGACCGAAGTAGAGGTCCTCCCCGAGGCCGCCGCGGCGGGAGCCGGCGACCGCGCGCCAGCCGTCGGGGTCGGTCGAGTCGCTCGCGACATCCGCGAGGATGTCGTCCCAGTCTCGCACGCGCATGTCGGTCGACAGTACGGAAACGCGGGCGCAAGAGCGTGTCGGTGGCGGCGGCGCGCGCCGGAGCGGGTCGTCAGGGCGCGTGGAACGAGGGCGGTCGGCGGGACTACTGGTAGGCCTGAATCCCGGTGAGGTCCTCGCCGAGGATCAGGGTGTGGATGTCGTGGGTCCCCTCGTAGGTGTAGACGGTCTCCATGTTCGCCATGTGGCGCATCGGGGAGTAGTCGGCCGTGATCCCGTTGCCGCCGAGCATCTCGCGGGCGATCCGCGACTGGTCGCGCGCCGTCCGCACGTTGTTGCGCTTGGCCATCGAGACGTGCTGTGGCCGCAGCTCCCCCGCCTCCTTGAGGTCGGCGAGCCGGTGGGCGAGCAGCTGCGCGAGCGTGATCTGCGTCGCCATCTCCGCGAGCTTCTCCTGTTGCATCTGGAAGCCGCCGATCGGCTTGCCGAACTGCTCGCGGTCCGTGGCGTACTCCCGGGCGGTCTCGAAGCAGTCCTGCGCGGCGCCGACGGCGCCCCACGCGATGCCGTAGCGGGCCTGTGTCAGACACGACAGCGGTCCCTTCATCCCCTCGACGCCGGGGAGGCGGTTCTCGGCGGGCACGCGGACGTTCTGGAGGCTGATCTCGCCCGTAATCGACGCCCGGAGGCTGAGCTTCTCGTCGATCTTGTTCGTCGTGACGCCGTCGCGGTCGGTCTCGACGAGGAACCCGCGGACGGGCGTCCCCTCCTCGCCGTGGTCCTTCGCCCACACGACCGCGACGTCCGCGATCGGGGAGTTCGTGATCCACGTCTTCGAGCCGTTCAGGACGTACTCGTCGCCGTCGGGCTCGGCCATCGTCTCCATCGCGGAGGGGTTCGACCCGTGTTCCGGCTCCGTGAGCCCGAAACAGCCGACCGCATCGCCGGTGCCGAGCCGCGGGAGCCACTCCTCTTTCTGCTCGTCGCTGCCGAACGCGTGGATCGGGTACATCACGAGGGCCCCCTGAACGCTCGCCATCGAGCGGAGTCCGGAGTCGCACGCCTCCAGCTCGCGCATCAGCAGGCCGTACGCAGTCTCGCTGACATCGGGTAAGCCGTACCCGTCGAGGTTCGGCGCGTAAAAGCCCATCTCACCCATTTTCGGGATGAGGTCCGTGGGGAACGTCCCCTCGATCCAGTGGTCGCCCATGTCCGGGACCTCCCCGTCGACGAACGAGCGCGCGGAGTCGACGAGCAGGCGCTCCTCCTCGGACAGGGTCGACTCCATGTCGAAGTAATCCAGCATACTATCGCTATCGAACCCAAGAATAAATAACCATAGTTGTGTCCGCCACCCGACCGGAGCCGCGGGCAGCGGTGGTCAGGGAGAGACGGGCGACCCCGGCGAGAGGCCTATCGGGAACGGTTCGGCACCGGTCACGCGTCCGCGTGGCGCGAGGTAGCCGCACGCGGACGTGGAGCCCGCCCGATCTGCGGGTCTCCCACCCGTAGTTTTGTATCGCGGTTACGAGAGGTCCCCCATGGAGTTTCCCGACCGTTCCGAGGTCGACGGGCTCATCGATCCGCAGCCCCTGCCGGAGTTCGCGCGGGTCCGGTACGAGCCGCGGGCCGAGCGCCTTGACGGGGTCGCGGAGACGGCGCACAAAGAGCTGGACGAACTCGCACTCGACGGCCTCGACTCGGGCGCCACCGTGGCCGTCGGGGTCGGCAGCCGCGGGATCGACCGGATCGACGAGGTCGCGGCGGCGGTCGTCGAGCGGATCGCCGAGCGCGGCTTCGAGCCCGTGGTGGTGCCGGCGATGGGGAGCCACGGCGGCGCGACTCCGGAGGGGCAACGAGAGGTGCTGGCGGCGCTCGGAGTCACCGAGGAGCGCGTCGGCGCGCCCATCGACGCGCGGATGGGAGCCGAGCGGCTGGCGACGGCGGGCGTCGGCGACGCCGACCTGCCGGTGTACTTCTCCGAGGCGGCGCTCGCGGCCGACGCCGTCGTCGTGGTGAACCGGGTGAAGGCTCACACCAACTTCACGGGGGAGATCGAGAGCGGGCTGACGAAGATGACGGTCGTGGGCTCGGTAAGCAGCGCGGGGCGAAGTCGTTCCACTCGACGGCGCTCGCCGAGGGGTACGTCGAGACGCTGACGGCCGCGCTCGACGTGATCGAGGAGGAGACTCCCCTCGTCGGGGGAATCGCGCTCGTCGAGAACTTCGAGGAGGAGATCGGTCACCTGGAGGCCGTCCCGGCGGGGTCGTTCCTCGCCCGGGAACCGGAGCTGTTGGAGCGCGCGAACGACGAGATGCCGACGCTCCCCGTCGACGACGTGGACCTCCTGGTCGTCGACGAGATCGGGAAGGAGATATCAGGGGCGGGGATGGACACGAACGTCATCGGGCGCTACCGCGTCCTCAACGCGTCCGACCCGGAGACGCCCGACGTCGACCTCATCTACGTCCGCGGGCTCACCGAGGCGACGAAGGGGAACGGCAACGGGATCGGGCTCGCGGACCTCACCCGGCGGTCGGCCGTCGACCAACTGGACCTGAAGAAGTCGTACGCGAACGCGCTCACGAGCGGGTCGCTCGCGAAGTCGAAGCTCCCCGTCGTGGCGCCCGACGACGAGTTCGGGCTCCGGACCGCGGCGGCTGCGTTGGGGGCGTACGACCCCGAGACCGCCCGGATCGTCTGGATCCGAAACACGCAGGACCTCGGCGAGTACCGCGTCTCCGACGCCGTGGTCGACGACCTCCCGGAGGGGGCTGACGTGGTCGGCCGCGAGACGGTCGCGTTCGAGGACGGGACGGCGCGGTTCGAGGCGGCGGGCGGCGACGGATCGGGCGCCTGACGCCCAGTACGGCCGCGTCGAGCGTGTCGGTCGCTCCGCCGCTTGCCTGCAAGAAAATGTTTTCACGGCGTACGCGGGATAGGAGAGACATGGACCTACAGATCGACGGGAACGCGGCGCTCGTCACCGCATCGTCCAGCGGGCTCGGCAAGGCATCGGCGAAGGCGCTGGCGCGGGAGGGCGTCGACGTCGTCATCAACGGCCGCGACGAGGAGCGACTGGCGGCCGCGAAAGAGGAGATCGAGGCGGTCGCGACCGGCGAGGTCGTCGCACAGCCGGCCGACCTGACGGACGCCGCCGAGGTCACAGCGCTCGTGGAGGCGACCGTCGACGAGTTCGGCACTGTCGACCACCTCGTGACGAGCGCCGGCGGCCCTCCTTCCGGCTCGTTCCTCGACACCGACGACGAGGACTGGCAGCACGCCTACGACCTGCTCGTGATGAGCGTCGTCCGGCTGGCGCGGGAGTCGTATCCCCACCTCAGGGAGGGCGACGGCGGCACCATCGTGAACATCACCTCCCGCAGCGTGAAGGAGGCCATCGACAGCCTCGTGCTGTCGAACGCGGTCCGGATGGGCGTCATCGGGCTGGAGAAGACCCTCTCGAAGGAGTTCGCTCCGGAGGTGCGCGCGAACGCGGTCCTGCCGGGCCCCCACGAGACGAGCCGGATCCGGGACCTCGTCGAGGCCGCCGTCGAGCGGGGCGAGTACGACTCCTACGAGGAGGGGCTCGACGACTGGGCGGGGAACCCCCTCGAACGCATCGGCGACCCGATGGAGCTCGGCAACACGGTCGCGTTCCTCTCGTCGCCGAAGTCCGGCTACGTCAACGGTACCGCGCTCCCGATCGACGGCGGCTCCACCGGAGCGAACCTATGAAGCCGGTTGCGTTCGACGAGGCGGAGACGTACGAGCCGGAGGAGGGCTGGCGGCGCGTGTCGATGGCGGGCAGCGACCGGTTCTCCTTCGAGTGGTTCGAGAAGCCGCCGGGCCACAGCTCGCCGATGCACGACCACGAGAACGAGCAGGTGTGCCTCTGTCTGGAGGGCGAGCTGACCGTCGCGACCGAGGACGACGAGGTGACGCTTCAGAAGAACGACTCCGTCCTCGTAGCGCCCAACGAGCCCCACCGCGTCGAGAACACGGGCGACGAGCTCGCCGTCGGCCTCGACGTGTTCGCGCCCGGACGCTCGTTCGACTTCTGGACCGACCGCGAGGAGTGAGATGAGTGGACCGAGGACGAGATGAAGTACCTCGCGCGCACGGCGACCGGCAACCCCCTGCTCGGCGACGAGACGGGGTACGTCCCGCTCGGCGCCGTCGAGCCCGACCTCGAGACGGTCCGCGACGCGCTCCCCCGAGCTGCCGCGGGGAGGCTCGGCAGCGTCGCCAGCGCGACGGCCGACCCCGTCCCGGCGGCCGACCTGTCGTTCGGCGCGCCGCTGGCGTCGTTCGGGAAGCTGTGGGGGATCGGCCTGAACTACGCGGAACACGCCGGCGATCTCGACGAGGAGCGCCCGACGGAGCCGGCGAGCTTCATGAAACCGTCGTCGGCCCTGACCGGGCCGGACGGCCCGATCCGCCTGCCGCCGCGGTCGCAGAGCGAACGGGTGACCGCCGAGGCGGAGCTGGCCGTCGTGATGGGCCGGACGTGCCGGGGCGTCGACGAGGGCGAGGTGAGCGACGTGATCGCCGGCTTTCTGCCCGTGATCGACATGACCGCGGAGGACGTGCTCCAGCAGAACCCCCGGTTCCTCACCCGGGCAAAGAGCTACGACACGTTCCTCGTGCCCGGCGCCGCGATCGCGGTGCTGGAGGGGCCGCTCGACCTCGACGGGCTCTCGGTGCGCACCGAGGTCAACGGGGAGGTGCGGGCCGAAAACGAGATCCGTAACATGCTGTTCCCGCCGGCGGAGATCGTCTCGTTCCACGCCGACGCGATGACGCTGGAACCGGGGGACCTGTTCAGCACGGGGACGCCCGGCGCGGCGCCGATCGCCCCCGGCGACGAGGTGCGGGCGGTCGTCGAGTCGATCGGGTCCGTCACCGCGCCGGTGACCCGGTAGGCGAGCGCCGACCCGACGCGGACGCGATCCCGGCTCACCGACAGCGTTTTTCGACGGCGCCGCCGAGCGGGGACGTGAACGTTCGGGGGCCGATCGTCTCCGTCGGGGAGGCGCGGACGGTGTCGACGTCGTACGGCGAGCGCGACCTCCGCGAGGTGCGGGTCCGGCCCGACCGCGGCGCGGGCGACCCGGTCGACGTGACGCTGTGGGGGAAGTGGACAGAGGTCGCCGAACACGCGGAGCCGGGGATGGAACTGCTCGTCACCGACCCCGAGGAGGACGAGTACCGCGGGGAGACGGGGTACGCGACGACCGACGAGTCGTGGGTCGTCCTCGAACCCGACTTCCTCGTCGACGTGACCGGCATCCGGTCGTGGGTCCAGTGCCCGCGGATGTACTACCTGAACAAACTGTCGGGGATCCCGCTCAACTACCCCGTCGTCAAGGGGACCATCGTCCACGAGGTGTTCGGCGACCTGCTCCGCGGGATGGACCTCGACGAGTCGGTCGCGGAGCGCGTGGCCGAGGCGGGCCTCGAACTCGGCCTCCTCGGCTACGAGACCGCGGAGGTGGAAGACGAGGTGCGGCGCAACGCCGCCGCGGTCGAGGGGTGGCTCGCGCAGGGGACGCTCGCCGACGAGGACACGTGGCGCTCGGAGTTCTCCCTCATCTCGCCCACGTTCGGGCTGAAGGGGCGCGCGGACGCGCTCCGGCGCGGCACGCCGGTCGAACTGAAGACGGGGAAGAACACCAAGCGGGAGCCGCGGTTCCACGACAAGGTGCAGGCGGCCTGCTACGCGCTCATGCTCGACGAGCGCGGCGTCGACCCGGACATCGGGACGCTGCTGTACACGAAGAACACGGCCTTGGACCGCAACGAGGAGTCGGGCGACCTCGCGCCGGCCAAGGAGTTCACCGTCGGCCGGGGGTTCCTGGAGTTCGTCGTCCGCGAGCGAAACGCCCTCGCGGCCGCCGAGTGGCGCGCGCTCAACGAGGCCGGCGAGCGCCCCGCGGTGCCGACGGGGTACGAGGCCGACGCGACCTGCAGCTACTGCTTCGAGCAGGACGCCTGTATGGTCGTCTCCGGCCGGCTCGACCAGGAGTCGAAGGCGGGCCAGATCGGGACGCCGGTGCCCGAGGAGGAGCGCGACTACTTCGACCGGTTCTACGTCGCCCTCGAAGAGGAGCGCCGCGAGACTCACGCGGAGTACCGGAAGCTGTGGGAGCAGACGCCCGAAGAGCGCGCGGCCGACGACCGCGCGCTGATCGGCTTGGAGCCGGTCGCGCAGACGGAGATCGACGACGCCCGGTGGGAGCTTCGCGCGAAGAAGCCGAGCGACGCCGTCTCGAAGCTCCGCGAGGGCGACGTGGCGCTCGCGAGCGACGGCGACCCCGTCTCCGGCCACGCGGAACTGGGCCGGATCACAGCCCTCGGGAGCGACGAGGTCGTCGTCGAGACGGACGAGCCGGTGGAGCTGCGGCGGCTCGACGTCTACCCCTCCGAGATCTCCGTCGACCGCTCGCTGACCGCGCTCCACGACGCCGTCCTGAAGGGCGATCCCGACCGCAAGGACGTGATATTCGGCCGGCGGAACCCGTCGTTCCGGGACCCGGCCGAGCGCCCACCGGGCAGCCCCGGAGCCGACGACCCGGACGCGCCCGACGCCTACATCGACAACAACGCGGCGCAGAACGAGGCGGTCGAACTCGCGGTCGACGCCGAGGACTGCGCGCTGATCCACGGCCCGCCGGGGACGGGGAAGACGTACACAATCGCCCGGACGATCCGCGCGCTGGTCGCGGAGGGGAACCGGGTGCTGCTCTCCGCGTTCACGAACCGCGCGGTCGACAACGCGCTGGAGGCGCTCCGCGACCAGGGGTTCGACGACGTGCTTCGAGTGGGAACCGAGACCGGCGTCCGCGAGGACATGCGGGACGTGCGGCTCGTCCAGCGCGGCGAGCCGAACGCGAAGGCCGCCGAGTTGCGGGACGCGCCGGTCGTCGCCGCGACGACGGCGGCCTGCGGTTCCCGCGTCATGCGCGAGTGCGAGTTCGACGTGGCTCTCGTCGACGAGGCCTCCCAGCTCACCGAGCCCGGGACCCACGCCGCCGTCAACCTCGCCGACCGGTTCGTCCTCGTCGGCGACCACGAGCAGCTCCCGCCGGTCGTCCGCGCGGAGAACGATCTCCGGACCTCGCTCTTCCAGCGGCTCATCGAGACGTACCCCGACGCGAGCGTGATGCTCGACCGGCAGTACCGGATGAGCCAGCGGATCCAGGCGTTCGCCTCCGCGGAGTTCTACGACGGCGCGCTCCGCCCCGCGACCCCCGAGGTGGCCGGGCAGACGCTCGCGGACCTCGGCGTCGACCCCGACGCGCTCGCGCCCGACCTGACCGGCGGCGTCGGGTTCGTCGACCCGGACGGCGAGCGCGACGGGAACCGGAACGTCCGCGAGGCGGAGCGCGTCGCCGCGATCGCCGACGCCTACGTCGCCGCCGGCGTCGACCCCGACGACATCGGCGTGATCGCCCCCTTCCGGGCGCAGGTCGCGGAGATCGGCCGCCGGACCGACGTGACGGTCGACACCGTCGACCGCTTCCAAGGCTCCTCGAAAGAGGTGATACTCGTCTCGCTCGTCGCGACCGGCGACCTCGACGGGCCGATATTCGAGGACCACCGGCGGATGAACGTCGCGCTCACCAGGGCGAAAAAGCAGTTGACGCTGGTGGGCGACGCCGACGCCCTCGCCACGGACCCCTTCTACGCCCGGATGCTCGACTGGGCGCGGAGGTGAGGAGCGACCCTACGACTCGTCCGCTTCGGTGACGATCCCCGGCTCCTTGCTCGCGATCACGACGATCCGGTCGGTGAGGTCCTCGATCGTGTTCGCGAGCTCGTCCAACAGGATCGCGAGCTCGCGGTAGACGAGCGGCTCCTCGATCGCGTCGTCGGCGAACGCGGTCTCGATGGCGTCGTTGCGCAGCTCGTCGCACTCGCTCTCAAGGGCGCGGATCGACTCGATCCCCTCGGCGAGCGTCTCGGTGGCGTCGGCGCGCGCGAGCCCCCTGACGAACCCCTCGACGACCTCGGCGAGGACTTCGGTCATCTCGGCGATCCGGGCGGCCATCTCGCGCATGTCGGCGAACGGCTCGACGCCCGCGGCCGGGCGCATCATGGCAACCTCCTGGACGATCCGCTCGGTGTGGTTCGCGACCACGTCCAGCTCGTTGTAGAAGTCGAGCAGCGCGGACTCGTTGAAGTTGATCCGGGTGTTCAGCAGGCCGATGTCGTCCGGCCCGGCGTCGGTGATGAGCCCGGTGAGCCCGCGGACGAGGTCGTCGCACTCGCTCTCGACGGCGGCTATCTCGTCGACCGTGTCGCGGGACGCGCCCTCGCTCGCGTACTCGTCGAGCGCCCGCGGGAGGAGGGCGACGCAGTCGTCGATCCGGTCGAGGTACGCGACCGTTTGGGTCTCGAGCCGTTCCCCGAAGTCGGCGTCGATGGACATGTGCGAACCCACGCGCGTCGGCGGTAAAGAGGTTCCCTCGCGTGTCGTCGATCGTGAGGGTCAGGCGGTCGCACGCCGCGGATCGGCGGTGCCGCGGACCCGCGTCCTACAGCTCGGCGGCGGCGTCGAGCGCCGCCTCGACCTCCGGGGCGTCGAACCACTCGCGGTCGGTGTACGCGTTCGCGCCGGCCGCGTACAGGTCCGAGACCGCGTCCACGACCGCCGGCGGGAGCGGGTCGGGGTCCGGGTCGCAGAGCTCGCGCCAGTCGTCGATGTCGCGGTCGGCGACCGCGTCCTTCGCCTCGCCGACGGCCGCGACCCAGTCGGGGTCGTTCGCCTTGTACCACTGGCGGACGACCTCCTTCGAGATCCCGCGGCCGCCGTACGAGAACCGGTTCTCGTCGAAAGTGCCGACCACGTCGGCGACCCGGAGTTCGCCGTCGACGTAGAGGCACTCGATCTTGCCGTCTTCGTGGACGAACCCGGTCGCCTCGGCGCGCTCGGTGACGACGCGGTTCACGTCGCGCGCGAGCGATTCGAGGGCGTCGACGGCGGCGGCGCCCGCGATCTCGTCGGCCTCCGCCCGGGTGAGATAGCGGTCCTGCTGCTCGTACTTCGTCGAGAACTCCACGACCGGCTCCGGGAGGTCGACCGGCTCGGCGGGCCAGTCGCCGTCGGCGAGGTCGTCGAGCCCGAGGTCGGCGGGCTCGGCGCGTTTCCGCAGGCTGGACCCGACGGGGACCCGGTTGCGGAAGACGACCTCCAGCGGGACGAGGTAGTTCCCCCCGCCCGCGGCGTGGAATGCCTCGTAGTCGTAGCCGGCGTGGGGCCCCTCGTACGACAGGTCGGGCACCTGCGTCAGCTCGATGGCCATCTCGGTGGGCGGCGCGGTCGCCTCGGCGAGGGGGACGGGGTCGGGCTCGGTCCCGTCGTCCGCGACGGTACCCGGGTCCACGACCCCGCGGTAGTGGGTCGGGACGCCCGCGTCCTCCAGTAGTTCGAAGTTGAACGCGCCCATCGCGCAGAGGCTCGCCCCCTTGTGGGGGATCGCGTCGGGCATCTGTCCCCAGTCGAACACCGAGTAGGCGTCGGTGAAGGCGAACCGACCTCGGCCGAGTCCGTCGGCGGTCGCCGGCTCGTCGACGCGGAATTCCTTGACGCTCGTCATGACTCACACCGCGACCGCCTCCCACATGAACCTTTCAGTTACGTGCGTACCTCGGACATGTTTTTCGAGGTTTGATCCACACATGTGCGGTATCTCGGTCGCGATGTGGACCGGCGCCCGCGCGCTCGCATCGAAAGCGACACCGGGATCCGCCCCCCAGTCTGGGGCATGAACGATGCGCGCGAGGTCGTCGTCCTCCGGTACGGCCACCGGCCGGGGCGCGACGACCGCATGACGACGCACGTCGGGCTCACGGCGCGGGCGCTCGGGGCCGACCGGGTGATCTTCCCCGACAACGCGGGCCAGTCGGCGGAGACGGTCCGCGACATCACCGGCCGGTTCGGCGGGCCGTTCGCCGTCGAACTGCGCGACGACCAGAAGGCGATCGTCCGGGAGTTCGACGGGGTCGTGGTCCACCTCACGATGTACGGCGAGCGCGTCCAAGACGTGGAGGCGGCCGTCCGGGAGGCGGTCGGGCTCGACGAACCAGAAGCGCCCGAGGAGTCGTCGCCGCCGCGCGACCTCCTCGTCGTCGTCGGCGGCGAGAAGGTGCCGTGGGCGCTGTACGAGCGCGCCGACTTCAACGTGGGCGTGACGAACCAGCCGCACTCGGAGGTCGCGGGGCTCGCCGTCTTCCTCGACCGCCTGTTCGACGGGGCGGAACTCGGCCGCGAGTGGGCCGACGCCGACCGGTGCGTCGTCCCGGAGGCGACCGGGAAGACGGTGATCGACGCGGGGACCGAAACCGACAGCGCCGGGGACGACGAGGCCGGAGACGACAGCCCCGGGAACGACCGAGCGTCCGAGCGCCGCGACTGACCCGGCTACTCTCCCGCGTCGCCGCGCTCGGCGTCTCGCTCGACGACCTCCGGAGTCCCGCTCAGGATGCCGCGGAGCCCCGACATCGGCTCGCCGACGGTGACCCCGTGCTCCGTGATCTTGAACTCGCGGATCGTCCGCTCGAAGTCGCTCGTCCGCTTCTTTAACACGCCGATCGCCTTGCGGAGCTCGCCGCCGACCTCTAGGTGCCGGAGGAAAAGAATGTTGTCGGCGAGGTAGCTGATGTTCTCCATGGTCGCGCGGAACTCCCCCGTGACGTTCCGCGTCTCGTCGATGAAGAGGCCGGTGACGCCCGCGTTCTTGAGATAGCGGCCGAGCGCGTGCATCTGCTGGAGCATCTGCTCTTTCTCGCCGCGCAGGGTCAGCCGATACCCGGAGATGCCGTCGATCATGACGATGTCGGCCCCCTCCTCCTCGACCTCGTCGCGGACCATGCGGGCGAACTCCTGTGGCGACCGCTCTAACGCCTCCACCTCCGTCACCTGAAGCGTCCCCTTCGCCAGCATCTCGTCGACGGGGATGTTGACCGCGCGCGACCGGGCGAGGAACGTCTCCCGGTTCTCCTCGAACAGGTAGATCACGGAGCGTTCCCCGCGGCCCGCGGCCTCCTTCATGAACTGGGTGCTGAGCGTCGTCTTCCCCACGCCGGTCGGGCCGCTCACGATGGTGACGGTGCCGCGCTCGATCCCGCCGTGGAGCAGCTCGTCGACCTCGGGGATCCCCGACGAGACCTGCTCGAACGCCAGCTCCTCGTCCCGCGTGCCGGGCTGGAGCGCGGGAAACACCTCCATTCCCGCGTCGGTGATCCGGTAGGCGTGGTCCCCGCTCTGCGTCGACGACCCCCGGAACTTGGGGACGCTGACCGTCTTGCCGTACGCCCCCGCGTCGAGCCGGACCGTCCCGTCCGTGATGAACTCGAGGTCGTCTGTCGGGAGCGACCGCGTGTTCTGGACGGTGAACAGCACGGTCGCCCCCCTGTCTTTCAGGAACCGCATGAATCCGACCACCTGCTTGCGGAACTGGTAGTCGTCCGAGAGGAGGAACCGGAGCTGCGTCAGCGGGTCGACCACCACCCGGTCGGGGTCGACCGCCGTCACGCCCTCGACGATCCGCTCGGTCAGCGGCTCTCGCTCGACCTCCGAGGGCGCGAACACCTCGTACGACTCGTCCTCGACGAACGCGTCCGCGCCCGGGCTCAGGTCGAGGAACTCGATCGAATCGGTGTCGAAGCCGAGCGCGTCAGCGTTCGCCTTCAGGTCGCGGAGGTCCTCTTCGAGGTTGACGAAGAGCGCCGTCTCCCCCTCGTCCACGCCCCGCTGGAGGAAGTGGAACCCCAGAATGGTCTTCCCGCTCCCGGCCTGTCCGCGGACCATGTAGCTCCGCGTGGGGACGAGCCCGCCCGACAGCACTTCGTCGAGGCCGTCGACGCCGGTCGACGCCCGCTCGGATAGCGACGTTGTCATACCGTGGTACTCGCCCCCGACCGTGATATATATGGGGTAGTTCTTAGTGGCTCCCCGACTCAAATACGACGAGATGGATTCGAAGTCGGACGCGGAGTCCGGGGGCGATGACGGCGGCGGGCCCCCGGGCCGCCCCGCCGGGGACGACGCCGGCCCCGGTCTCTCCCGGGCCCCCGACGGCGACCGCGCGACGGTCCTCCTCCTGATGGACGCCGACCGCGACCGCGGGCTCCTGTCCGACGCGCTGTCCGACCGGTACGCCGTTCGGACCGCCGAGTCGCCGGACGCGCTGAACGGCGAGTTCGACTGCTGTCTCCTCGACGCCGGCGCCTTCGAGGCCGCCGCGGACGCGATCGACACTCGACGCGAGCGCGCCGAGCCCGCGTTCCTCCCGTTCGTACTGCTGGTGAGCGAAGGGTCGCGGGCGGGGCTCGGCCACGCCGCGTGGGAGCGCGTCGACGACGTCATCGAACTCCCGGTCGGACGCCGGGCGCTCGTGACGCGCGTCTCGAACCTGGTCGAGCGGCGGCGGACGTCGCTCCGGTTCCGGCGGACCGTCGCGGACCTGCGGCGCAAAGAGCGGGCGATGGACGAGGCGCCCGTCGGGATCACCCTCGCGCGGGCGACCGACGGCGACGACAGCCCGCTCGTGTACCACAACCGAGAGTTCGAGGAGCTGACCGGCTACGGCGACGAGATCCTCGGCGAGGACTGTCGGTTCCTTCAGGGCCCCGACACCGGCGAGGAGTCCCGGGCGAGGATACGGCGGGCCCTCGACGAGGACCGACCGGTCGAGGTCGACATCCTCAATTATCGGGCGAACGGCCAGAAGTTCTGGAACCGGCTCTCCATCGCGCCGCTGCGCGACAAGGAGGGGAACGTGACGAGCTACGTCGGATTCCAAGCCGACATCACCGAGCGGAAGATCCGCGAGCGGCGGCTGGAGGTGATGGCCCGAGTGCTCAACCACAACCTCCGGAACAAGATGAACCTCATCGAGGGGTACGCGGACCTCCTCCGCGACGACCCCGACGAGGAGTCTCGGCGTCGGTCGCTGGACGTCATCGCCGAGACGGCCTCGGACCTCACCGGGATCGCGGGCGCCGTCCAGACCGTCGACGAGACGGTCTCACCGCCCGGGCTCGACGCCCCGATCAACCTCCGAGACGAACTGGTCGAGCTCCGAGACCGGCTCCGCAGCCGCTACCCGGACGCGTCGGTGACCATATCGCTACCCGACGACGGACCGATAGAGACGACCGCCGTGGGCCTGCCCGTCGCCGTCTCCGAGGCGGCCGAGAACGCGGTGAAGCACAACGACGCGGCGACGCCGTCGGTCGAGGTGCGCGTCGAGCGCCGTCCGCCGGAGTGGATCGCGATCGAAGTCGAGGACGACGGCCCGGGGATCCCGGACCACGAGACGCAGGTGCTGGAGGCTGGCGAGACCTCGCTGACCCACGCGGACCGGCTCGGCATATGGCTCATGTACTGGGTCGTCGCCAAGGCGGGCGGCGAGTTCGACATCGACACCGACGGTGAGGGGACGACGGTCCGCCTGGAAGTCCCGGTGCGGCCCTGAGTCGGCCGATACACCGAGCCGCTTCCCCTACAGTGTCCGCTTCGAGCGGAGCCGCGCGAGCCGCGTCCGGGCCTCCTGCCGGCTCGTCCCGCGAACCCGCCCCGTCTCGGCGTCGGCCATGGAGACGAAGGAGAGCCGGTCGAGGAGCGGGGGCCAGTCGCCGGCGCCCGCGGCGTCACCGGCGAACGCGACCGCGTTGGCGAGCCCCTCGCGCTCCTCGCTTCCGACCCGGGCGACCAGCGCGTCCGCGGCCCGCCGCCCGCCGGCGACGGAGAGCCGATCGCCGACCGTCGCGGGGACCCACGCCGGGAGGAGCAACAGCCAACACAGGACGCCGGCGGCCGCGTACGCCCACGACGGGATGCGCTCGCGGTCCGGCTCGTACCCGTGGATCCGGTTGACGCGCCGGTCGGCGGCGGTCCGGTCGCCGCGGCGTCCCACGAGCAGCGTCGCGAGCAGCGCCGCGGTCTCGACGGCCGCCAGCGCCGGCAGCGTCGCGGTGGTGAGGAGCGCCCGCCGCGTCCGGAGCCGGACGAGCGCGTGGCGCAACGCCGCGTCGCGGTCCGCCTTCGGCAGGGCGAGCAGCCGCGTGGAGACCACCAGTCGCGCCCCGCGGTAGCCGTCCGTGACGGCGACGTTCGCGGCGTCGGCGCGGACCGCGGTCACCGGCGGCGCGTCGACGCCGACCTCGCCCGCGAGGTGTTCGACGCGGTCGGCGACGAAGTCCGCGCGGCGGTCGTCTAGGTCGGCACGGGGGAGCCGCGCGATCCGCCTGTCGACGAGCGCGGGACCGAGGAGCGCGGAGAGCGCGGGGCCGACGACGACGGCCGCGAGCAGCCCGCCCGGCGCGCCGAGCGGGACGGTCCCGAGCCCGCCGGGGCCGAGCAGCGCGGCGAGCGGAACCAGCGGGACCGCCGCCAGCACGACCGGGACCGCGAGGAGCGCCAGGGCGCCGAGCGCGCGTCGCCCCCGTCCGTCGACCGAGTCTGCCATACGGGCGAGTGTGAGTCACGGCGCGTAAAGCTCTGCCGGACCCGCGGGTCCGTCGGGGGCGGCGCAGGGCCCGCTTTTCGGGCGGGTGGGACGCGTCGCGACCGCGCCTTTCGGAGGTTTTAACCGGATTCCACCACCAGTTTCCCGTAATGGCTTTTGAGGATCTACTGAACGACCCCGTCATCCAGAAGTACCTCCACGAGCTGGTGGGACCGACGGGGATGCCGGTCGCGGCCGCGCCGCCCGACGGCGAGGTCACCGACGAGGAGCTGGCCGAGGAGCTCGGCTTGGAGCTCAACGATGTGCGGCGCGCGCTGTTCATCCTGTACGAGAACGACCTGGCGACGTACCGCCGCGTCCGCGACGAGGACTCCGGCTGGCTCACGTACCTGTGGACGTTCCACTACGACAACATCCCGGAGAACCTCCAGGAAGAGATGTACCGACTGCTCGAGGCTCTAGAGGAGCGCGAGGAGTACGAGCGCACCCACGAGTTCTACCTCTGTGAGGTGTGTTCGATCCGCTTCGAGTTCGGCGAGGCGATGGACTTCGGCTTCGAGTGCCCTGAGTGCGGCTCGCCGCTGGAGGCGATGGAGAACGACCGGCTCCGCGAGGCGATGGACCGGCGCATCGAGGAGCTGCGCGACGAGCTCAACGCGGACGTGACCGCCTGATGGTCGTCCTCGCAACCAAGTGCTACGTCGAGGGCGACGCCCGCGACCGCGCGCTCGACGGCATGGACTCGCTCGTCGCCAACGACGTCGGCGAACTCGACGTCGACTGGCAGGTGGGCGTTCGGGACGACGAGTTCGTCCAAGTGGACGTGACCGGGGAGGACGCCCCGGTCGCGCGCAACGTCCTCGGGGAGACGTGGGGCGAGGTCGTCGCCCACGACGGCGGCCTCGAAGCGGGCGAGACGTACGTCGGAACCCTCGAATCGTGGGACGACGTGGGTATCACCCTCGACGCCGGCGTCGACGTGTTCGTCCCCGCCGACGAGCTGGGGCTCGGCGTCGGCTCGCCGGAGCAGGTCGTCGAGCGGTTCGGGCTCGTCCAGCACCTCCCGGTGCGGTTCGTCTACGGCGGCGATCCGGGCGACCCGGACGCGGACCAGAGCCGGCTCGCCGACGGCGAGCGCGACCGGCTGTACGACTGGCAGCGCGGCGACGGCCGGGTGAACGTCAACTCGGCGACCCGCGGCGAGACGCGGGCGACGGTGAACCGAGCGGGCCACGCGCAGGACATCGTCACCGTCGAGCGGTTGGGACTCCTCGAACAGAGCATCGTCTGCGCGGAAGGGACCGACCCGCCGGGACTGCTCGCCGCCATCGGCTCGTACCTCCCGGCCGAGATGCGCTGCGTCGTCTAACCTGATCACACGTGAACAGACGCTTCGCGCTCGCGGTGGCGGCGATCGCTCTCCTCGCGGTCAGCGCCGGCTGTCTCGGCTACGCGACCGGCGGCGGCGAGGTGACGAACGAGACGCTCGACGCCGAGCCGCCGCACGGGTACGACTTCGACACGGACCGCGACGCCGCGTTCAACCTCACCACGGACGCCAGGTACACCGTCGTGTACGCGGTCGACGACCGGGAGGAGATCCGGCTGTACCGGCAGACGCCGTACGCCGGCGACCAGCCGCTGGAGTTCGAGGCGTTCCGCTACCAGTACCCCGACGGGGAAGTGATCACGGGCAGCGAGTTCCGCGCCCGCGGCGGCGAGATCGAGCGCACGACCGACGAGACCTGGATCCGCTTCGCCGACGACATGAGCGGCGGGAAGGCGGCCTTCGCCGGTGCCGGGTCCCCGCGACGGTTCAGCATGCGCGCGTACGTCGAGGGGTCGTACGCGGTGACGCTGCCGCCGCAGTTCAGCACGGAGGTGCCGATCGTCGGCCACGTGTCGCCGCGCGATCACGCGGTCGAGACGGTCGGCGACCGCGACCGGATCGTCTGGGAGGAGGTGACGAGCGGCTCGATCGTCGTCCAGTCGTACCGCGAGGGCGACCTCGTGGTGTTCGGCGTCATCCTCGTCATCGGCGCGGTCGCCGCGGTCGCCGGGACGCTCTACTTCCGGCGACAGCTGGAGGCGCTCCGCCAGCGCCGCCGCGACCTCGGACTGGGCGTCTACGAGGACGACGACGACGATGACGGCCTGCTCTAACGGGCGCGACCGGTCGCCGTCGTCGGGGCGTCAGCCCGCGCCGCGGTCCTTTTCTACCACGCGCCGCTTGAGACTGGTATGAACGCCGCCGTCGTCACCGTCGGGGACGAGCTCCTCGTCGGCGACACCGAGAACACGAACGCCACCTGGCTCTGCGACCGCCTCGACGCCCGGGGCGTCGCGGTCCGGCGGGTGACCGTCGTCCCGGACGAGGTCGCCGAGATCGCGCGCGTCGTCAACGAGTACCACGCCGAGTACGACGCGGTGATTGTCACCGGCGGGCTCGGGCCGACGCACGACGACGTGACGATGGAGGCGGTCGCGGCCGCGTTCGGGCGCGGCCTCGAAGCGAACGCGGAGGCGACCGCGTGGCTCGCCGACCGCGGGTACAGCGGCGACGACCTCGCCGCCGAGACGACGCACCTCCCGGCCGACTGCCGACCGCTGCCGAACGAGGCCGGGGTGGCGCCGGGCGCCGTCGTCGAGTCCGTCTACGTCCTTCCGGGAGTCCCGGACGAGATGAAAGCGATGTTCGATCTGGTCGAAGACGAGTTCGCGGGGACGCCGACCCACGTGCTCACGGTCGACGTCGACGAGCCGGAGAGCGAGCTGCTCGACCGGTTCGCGTCGCTGCGCGAGCGGTTCGACGTGCGGGTCGGCTCGTATCCGGGCGAGGTCGTGACCGTGAAGATCACGGCCGAAAGCGAGGCGGAGGCCGAGCGCGCGGCGGCGTGGATCCGCGAGCGGACCGACGCGGTCGAGGAGCGGTCCGCCTGAGCGTGTAGGGAGGGCAGACGGTCGGCGGCCGAGGCGGGGCTACCGGTAGAGGTACGCGATCCACACGACGACGAGGGCGAGGCTCGCGAGCAGGATCGCGCCCGCGGTCGCGCTGATCGGCAGCGGCTCCGTCACGGCGGCTTCGAGGATCATATCTCGGCGTTGTTCTGGGGGCGTCTTAAGTATTGATTCTCGGACGAGAGGGGGCAGACCGACGGACGAGCACCGCAGCAGGGGTACGAAAACGGGACCGGGAGACGTGGGCGTGTGGCAGCTACCGCGGGAGGGATCCAGTCCCGATGAGACGAGCAGGTTACCGATGGCGGGCTCGTTCCACCGGCGGTGACAACTACGAGCGGACACGTGTTGAGTGCCGTGTCCCGGTGTTGAGGGCCTTTATGTGCCGGTCCGACCGACGGTTCCGGGCGCCCGCGCGCTCCGACCCGGACGCGTCTCGCTTAAGGGGCCGGCGCGGCGAACTATTTGTCATGTACGTGGGGATCGCGGTGAACCCGGTCGCCGGGATGGGCGGCCGCGTCGGACTGAAGGGGACCGACGGGAAGGTGACCGAGGCGGTCGAGCGCGGCGCGGAGCCGCGGGCGCCGGACCGGGCGCGGCGGATGCTGGAGCGACTGGCCGCGGTGGAACCCGACGCCGCCGTCTCCGTAGCCGCGGACCCAATGGGCGAGTCGGTCGTCCGCGGGGCGGGCTTCGACCCGGCCCGCGTCGTCGACCCGTTCGACGGCGAGCCGCCGGCGTCGACGGCGACGACCGCGGCGCACACCGCGGCGGTCGTCCGGGCGTTCGCGGGGATCGACGGAGGCGGAGGGACCGGGGCTCGGGGCGACGCGACCGCCCCCGCCGACCCCGTCGACCTCGTCCTGTTCGTCGGCGGCGACGGCACCGCGGCAGACGTCGCGGCGGCGCTGGAGGGGACCGACGTGCCGATGCTCGGCGTCCCCGCCGGCGTGAAGGTGTACTCGTCGGTGTTCGCGGTGTCGCCGGAGGACGCCGCCGAGGTCGCCGCCTCGTTCTCGCGGACCGAGCGCCGCGAGGTGATGGACATCGACGAAGACGCCTACCGCGAGGGCGAGGTCCACCCGGAGCTGCGGGGTGTCGCGCACGTGCCGGTCGCCGACGACCTCCAGTCCTCCAAGCAGACGGCGAGCGGGACCGTCGAGTCGCTGGCGGAGGGGGTCGCGGCCGACATCCGCGAGCGCGACGGCGAGGGCGTCGCGTTCGTCCTCGGCCCGGGGTCGACCGTCGGCGCGATCAAGGACGAGCTCGGCTTCGAGCCCTCCCCGATCGGCGTCGACGTCTGGCGCGACGGCGAGGTGGTGGTGCGGGACGCCACGGAGGCGGAGATCCTCGGCGCGCTCGGCGAGGAGAACGTGATCGTCGTCTCGCCGATCGGCGGGCAGGGGTTCGTCTTCGGCCGCGGCAACCCGCAGGTATCGCCGGCCGTGATCCGGCGCTGCGACCTCCGGATCGTCGCCTCGCGCGCGAAGCTCGACGACGTGCGCGCGCTCCGCGTCGACACCGACGATCCCGCCCTCGACGAGGAACTGGCGGGGTGGGTTCGCGTCCGCGTCGGGAAGTTCGAGACGCGGATGATGAAGATCGTCTGAACTCCACCCGGAGGGTCGCCGAACGCCGGCCGCGCTCGACTCCGCGGAGACGGACAGCCCTTTGTCGGTGGCTGCGCCGGAGGCCGTATGGGACGCGAGAAGGAACGGATGTTGGCCGGCGAGGCGTACGACCCCTCGGCTCCCGAGCTGGTCGCCGATCGTAAGCGCGCGCGGGACCGCTGCCGCCGGTACAACGCCACCGCGCCGACGGAGGCCGACCGCCGCGACCGCCTGCTCTCCGAGCTGTTCGGAGCCGTCGAGGGCGACGCGACCGTCGTGCCGCCGTTCCGCTGCGACTACGGCTACAACGTCGGGGTCGGCGACGGCTTCTTCGCGAACTACGGCTGCGTCGTCCTAGACGTCGCGCCGGTCGCGTTCGGCGAGAACTGCCTGCTCGGGCCGGGGGTCCACGTGTACACCGCGACGCACCCGATCGACCCCGCGGAGCGCGCCGTGGGCCGCGAGTTCGGCGACCCCGTGACCGTCGGCGACGACGCCTGGATCGGGGGACGGGCGGTGATCACGCCCGGGGTCGAGATCGGGGACGGCGCGGTCGTCGCCGCGGGAGCCGTCGTCGTCGACGACGTGCCGGCGCGGACGGTGGTCGGCGGCAACCCGGCCGAGGAGATCCGAGAAATCGACGACGAGTGACCGTTACGCGGCGTCAGTCCAGCGCGTCGGCCAGCGCCGGCGCGACGCTGACGACGCTACAGCCGCGCTCGACGGTGTCGCTGCCGAGGATCCGGTCGACGCCGGCGGCGCGGAGCTTCGTCACCGCGTTGGCGGCGAGCACCGGGTGGACGCAGGCGGTCAGCACCCGCGCCGCACCGCGGTCGGTGAGGACGGCGACCGACTCGCTCATCGTCGACCCGGTCGCGATGATGTCGTCGACGACGACCACGTCGCGGTCGGCGACGCTCGCGTCGGAGGGCGACACCGCGACGGCACCGGTCTCGCGGTCGCGGTGCTTCTCGAAGTAGTCCGTCTCGCCGGCACCGTACGCGTCGCGGACGGCCGCGGCCACGTCGGTGGCGCCCTCGTCGGGCGCGAGGAAGAGCGGGTCGTCGAGGTCGGCGGGGAGCGGGTCGGCGAGGACGCCGGCCGCGTCGACCGCCTCGACAGGGACGTCGAAGAAGTCGGCGACGGTCGACTCGTGGGGGTTGACGAGGCGGACGCGGTCGGTCCCGGTCGAGATCGCCTTCGCCATCGCGCGGGCGGAGACGGGTTCTCCGTCGCCGAAGGAGTCGTCCTGGCGGGCGTACCCCATATAGGGGACAACGGTGGTCACGTCCGTCGCGCCGGCCTCGCGGACGGCGTCCTGGAGCTGGAGCAGTTCGACCCACGCCTCGTCGGAGTCGGTCGCGGCGACGATCACGGCCTCGTCGGCGTCGAAGTCGGGCACCGCGGCGAGCCCCTCCCCATCCGGGAACCGGTCGTAGGTCGGGGTCGCGAGCGCCCGGCCCGTCTCCGCGGCGAGCGCCGCCGCGAGCTGCTGCGAGCTGGACCCGGGTACGATCATGGGCGACCGTTCCGCGGACTCCGGTAAACCAGTTTCCTTACCGCGCGACGCCGCGCGCCACGCGAGCGCGACCCACACCGCCCCCACAGGGGCGGATATTTACGGGCGCGGCGGGTACGAGCGCCCAATGACTGACACCGAAGCCGGCGCGCGCGTCGGGCTCCCCTGCCCGTCGTGTTCGCCCGCCGAGCCGACCGTCCACGAGGTCCTCAGCCCGGGCGGGCAGGCCACCGTGCGCTGTACCGAGTGCGACCACACCCACAAGACCGAGATCCCCGAGGACGAGACCGTCGCCGTGACGGTCGTCGTCTCGCAGGACGGCGACTCGTTCACCACGACGATGGACGTGCCCGCCGAAGGCGACGTGGGCACCGGCGAGGAGTTCGTCGTCGACACCGACGAGGCGCTGATGCAGGTGCGGATCACGGGGATCGAACTCGGCCCCGAGAACCGCGTCGAGGAAGCGGACATCACGGACGTGGAGACGCTGTGGACCCGCGCGGTCGACAACGTCGCGGTCCCGGTCACGCTCCACCCGAAGGACGGGGACGCGGACCAGACCCGGTCGCTGCGCGTGAACGTCCCCGGCGACTACGAGTTCACCGTCGACGAGACGGTGGAGTTCGGCGAGGAGGAGTTCACCGTCGAGGGGCTCCACATCCGTGAGGACGCGCCCGAGTACCGCCACGAGAAACTCGACCACCCCGGCGACCTCGCCTACGCGAAGGACCTCAAGCGGATCTACGCCCGCGACGAGACGCTCGCCGCGTGGTCGGCCTGGTAGGAGACGATCACTGTACCGTCGGCCCGGTAGGAGACGATCACCGTACCGTTGGCTCGACGAGACTGATCGCCGATCGCTGAGTCGCCGACGGCCGCGACTACTCCCCGCGGCGATCCTCATACTAACATAAACAATTATGAAGGATACGCACGTTGCCTGTGACGTGCCACCCGTAGTACACGACTGACGCACGCTCGACGGCGGGGACGACGACCGGTCCCGGCGGTCCGAGCACGCGCGAGGCGACGCCGACCGAACAGCCCACCGACCGATCGGGTCCATCCGCTGACTCGGCCGCAACCGACGTTCCGGACGACCTTCCGACCGCCGCGGAGGCTGTCGCGCAGGCGGCGGGGACGTTCGACCCGTCGGACACCCGGCGGATCGCGAACGGGACCGACCGCTGGAACGAGTACGCCGGGTCGTCGCACTGACGGCGCGGCCGGATCCTTTTATTCAACGGCGCGACTACCGACGAGCGGCCGATGACGAATCACCGCTCCGAGCCGGACTCGGCACCCGGCGACGACGAGCCCTATGAGTGCCGAGGCCAGCCTTTCCATCCGTACAGTTCGACTGGAGACGACCGCGAGTGAACCACGCTCACAGCCGCCGAGAGTGCGGCGCCGCGATGACGACGGGAGTAGCCTGACGACCGACTACGGCGGCGTCGCGTCGTCGACGGCGTCCGCGAATAGTCCGAGGAAGCCGCCGTCGTACTGTTCGTCGGCGTGATCCACGTTCCAGAGTCCCGACTCGCGGATCGCACGGCTCCGGCTGTGTCGCCCGATCCAGTCGGTCCGCCGGGGATCGACCGGCTCCCGATCGAAGTTGCTCAGGAGGGCGATAGAGTTCCGTTCGAGAACGCGCCGGTCGCTATCCGCGCCGGGTTCGTCGTCGAGGGGCACCCAGAGGAACGGCTGTTCGCGGACGAACGCGCTCACGCGCCGTTCGAGGGCGTACTCCTCGTCGCGGACCGCTGCTCGCTCGCGGTCGACGCCCGACCACCGCTCGTCCCAGTCGGGGTAGTCCTCGCGGAGGCCGTACTTCTCGATGATCGCTTCACCGACGCGCTTGCGATATACGGACGCGCGGTGAGCGCCGCCGTGAGGATGGTTTGAGCTTCCGCTGCCCGTGCCGTAGTGCTGTTTCAGCATTTTCGAGGTGGAGCCCCCGACCTCAAGGAGCGAACGGAGTGAGCGAGTAGGTCGGGGAGGAAACCGACATGGGACGACACAACCACCACACCTCGACCGACTGACTCCCGACCATATAAGTACCATCGGGTACTCCCTGAAACTATGGGCGTGCGT
>NZ_NHNZ01000137.1:0-77560 GCF_002727095.1 Halorubrum sp. C191
CGAGGGATCGCGGCCGCGGTCGGCGTGTTAGCGACGTTCGCGCTGCTCGCGGGCGCGACCGTCCGGATCGGCTACTCGACGCTGTCGAACATCACGGTGTTCGAGACGCTCGTCGGCGGGCTGCTGATCGCCTTCGGACTGCTCGTGGTCTCCGGGCGCGCGCCGTCGATATCCGTGCCGCTGCCGGAGCGGCGGTCGAGCGTGTTCGGGTTCGGCGTCTTCGGCGCGGGGTACGCACTGGCCGGCGCCGGCTGTGTGGCCCCGGTGTTTCTCAGCGTCGTCGCCCGGGCGATCGCGCTCCCGTCCGAGACGGCGGTACTCCTCCTCGCCGTCTACGCCGGAACCGTCGCCGTCCTGATGGCCGCGACGACCGTCGCGACGGGCGTCGGTCTCGTCAGCAACGCCAACCGGGTGATGAACCACGCGGGACTGCTGAAGCGGATCGCGGGCGCCGTGATGATCGTCGCGGGGATCGGCCAGCTGTACCTCTCGCTGGTCGTGTATTGAGGCCGGACTCGTCTCCCGAACACGGACGGGCCGCGTCTCGCTCCCCGAAACGGGTCCCGTAGATTCTTAACCGATACAGCGGAACTTCCGTACAGCCGAACCGATCGGTTCGGTCCCCGTATCATGAACCTAGACGAGTTCACCGCCGCGAACGCACCGACCGACAGCGCGGAACCGTTCCAGCGCGAGAACAGCTACACCCTAGACGTCGACGTCGACGGCACCGTCATGGCGAAGGCCGGCTCGATGGTGGCGTTCACGGGCGACGTGTCCTTCACCGGGAAGGCCTCCGCGGAGGGCGGTATCACCGGGTTCCTCAAGGAGGCCGCTACGAGCGAAGGAACGCCGATCATGGCCGTCGAGGGGCAGGGCCACGTTTACTTCGCCGACGACGGCAAGAAGGTCCAAGTCGTCGAGCTCGACGCCGGCGAGTCGATCACGGTCAACGGCGAGGACGTGCTCGCCTTCGAGGAGTCGCTCTCCTACGAGATCAACACGATCGACAGCCTCGCCGGCGCGCTCGCCGGGGGCTTCAGCAACGTCTATCTCGAGGGGCCGGGCTACGTCGCGATCACCACCCACGGCGACCCGATCGTCCTCGAACCGCCGGTGTCGACCGACCCGAGCGCGACCGTCGCGTGGAGCGGCACGTCGCCGGACGTGGAGGTCAACCGCAGCCTCTCGGACATGATCGGCCAGGAGTCGGGCGAGCGCTACCAGATGCGCTTCGGCGGCGAGGGGTTCGTCGTGGTCCAGCCGCGCGAGGAACACGTCTGAGGCGGCGACGGGAAGTCAGCCCGGTAGCCCGGGGCTATCGCGCCGCCAGCCAGCCGGCGAAGTCGTCGGTGAGGAAGCCGACGTAGTCGACGACGCCGAGGTACAGCACGACGACCACGACGATCAGGATCGGGACCCGGACCGCCCAGATCCAGACTGCGTCGAGGCCGGCGCCGTCAGCGATCCCCTTTCTGAGCTCCTCGCGGCCGACGTCCGGGATCACCCAGCCGACGAACAGCGCGAGCAGCAGCGAGCCGAGGACGAGCAGGATCCCGTCCGCGAGCCCGTCGTACAGGCCGAGGAAGATCGAGTCGATCGTGACCGGGACGCCGAGCAGGAAGACGGCGGCTCCGAGCGCGGCCGACGCGGGCACCCGGGCGACACCGACCTCGTCGATGAGGTAGGAGACGAGCACCTCGAGGATACTGATCGCGGAGGAGAGCGCGGCGATCCCGACCATGCCGAAGAAGACGACGCCGAGGATCCGGCCGCCGGGAATGCCCGCGAACGCGGCGGTGAGGCTCACGAAGATCGTCCGCGGGCCGCCGGCGCCCGGTTCGATCCCGATCGAAAAGAGGACGGGGAAGACGACGAAGCCGACGAGGACGGCGACGAGCGTGTCCAGCGCCGCAATGATCCCGGCGTCGGCCGCGAGGTTCCGGTCCTCGCCGAGGTAGGAGGCGTACGTTATCATCACGCCCATCCCGAGCGACAGCGTGAAGAACGCCTGTCCGGCGGCGGCGGGGAGGATCTCAGTCCAGTTCGCGGCGATTGTGGCGAAGTCGGGCGAGAGGTAGTAGGCGTACGCCGCGCTCGCGCCGTCGAGGGTGAACCCGTACGCGGCCAGTCCGACGAGCAGGACGAGTATGGCCGGCACCATCACCTTCACGCTCAGTTCGATCCCCCGCCTGACGCCGGCGGCGATGATCCCGACGACGAGCAGCATGAACATGGCGTGGAAGAGGAGGGTGTCGAGCCCGGTCGAGACCGACTCGTACAGCGCGTCCGCGGCCGCCGGGTCGGCGACGGTGAACCCCTCTGTGATCCCGATGAGCGTGTAGCGCAGGAACCACCCCGCGACGACGCTGTAGTACGAGAGGATGATGAAGCCGGTGACGACGAACAGCCAGCCGGCGGACGACCAGACGCCGCTGCCCAGTTCCCGAAGCGCCCCGACTGGGTTCCGGTCGGTGCGGCGCCCGATGACGAACTCCACGAGGATCGCCGGGAACCCGATCAGCGCGACGAACGCGAGGTAGGTGATCAGAAACGACGATCCGCCGTACTGGCCGGTGATGAACGGGAACCGCCAGATGTTCCCCAGCCCGACCGCGCTCCCGACCGCGGCGAGGATGAACCCCGCCCGCGTCGCCCACGTCTCGCGTGCCATTGGTGTGCTGGATGAAATCCCTCTCCCCGATAAAAACGTGTCTCTCTGGGCCGCTTACTGCTGATAATCGAACATGATCAATCGGTCACCGGCCCGGAAACGAACGTTCGCCGCCGTGCGTCCGTCGACACGTCGGCCGGTCGGACCCGCATCGGGGACCGTGAATTTAATAGCCGGACAGGGACCTCACGAGGTATGGAACGCGTAGATGTCGCGATCGTGGGCGGCGGGCCGGCCGGGTCGTCCGCGGCGCACGCGGCCGCGACCGGCGGGGCGGACGCCCTGGTCGTCGAGAAAGGGGTCCCCCGGGCCGACCGCGACGGCCTCGGTCCCGACTCGACCGACGCGGCCGGGATCTTGGACTACTGGGTGGACATCATGGGGATCCACCCCGACGAGTTCGACGACGGAGTAATTCAACGCGAGCTGAACCGCGCCGAGTTCCGGGGGCCCGACGAGTCGGCGACGCTCACTTCCACCGGCATCGACTCCTCGTACGACAAGTTCGGCTACACCTTCCAGCGGGCGCGGTTCGACGACTGGCTCCGCGACCGAGCCGAGGAGGCCGGGGCCGAGTACCGCGTCGGGACCTCCGTCCGCGGCGTCAACACTGACCTCTCGGTGGGCCCCGCCGACGGCGATCCGCGCCACACGCTCGAAATCGCGGACGGCGGCACCGTCGGCGCCGACTTCGTCGTTCTCACCGACGGCCCGCAGCGGACGGTGACGAACCGCGTCCTCGACGAGTACCTGCCCGCGGACGCGCAGGCCTCCGAGCGGTTGGCCTCCCGGACCGCCAACCACATCGCGTATCAGGAGTATCGGCGCGTTCCCGAAGACGTGTTCGAGGAGGTCGAGGACGCGCTCGTCTTCTGGTGGGGCGTGATGCCGGGCGAGACCGCGTACCCGTGGATCTTCCCGAACGCGGACCGCGTCTGCCGGGTCGGGCTGACGATGCCGATCGGCCTCGACATCGACGAGATCGACGCCTCGGAGTACGCCCTCCTCCGCGAGGACGACGAGTCGATCCCGCAGGGCGGCGAGTACATCCGCCGACTCTTGGAGTGGCAGTACGGCGAGGAGTACGACATCGAAGAGGAGTTCCCGCTCGTCGAGGACGCGGGCAAGCGGGGCGGGACGGAGACGTACCCGATCTCGTCTACCCGGCCGATCGACTCGCCCGTGGAGGCCGGCATCGCGGTCGCGGGCGGCGCGATGGGGACCACGTCGGCGTTCCACGAGGGCGGCGATCACGTCGCGGTCCGAACCGGCGCGATCGCGGGCGAACTCGCCGCCGAGGGCGACTTGGCCTCGTATAACCGCCGCTGGAAGGAAGCGATCGGCGACGAGGTCGTCCGCAACGTGACGATGGCCGACATGGTCGCGGAGTACGAGCCCGCCGACTGGGACCGCGTCATCGGCGCGGCCGACGCGATGCTCGCCGCCGAGACCGGCGACGACCTCCTCTCGCAGCCGTACCGCTCCGGGTGGGAGTCGCTCAAGCTGCTGGTCGGTTACAAGTGGAACAAGCGCCGGGTGAAGAAGGGGTACGTCGGCATCGACGAGAGCGAGTACGTGTACTGACCCGCGGACGCCGTCGACCGCGTCGCCGGCGGCGCTGCCCCCGACGAGACCGGTCCCGCTACCGGATCACGGGCGCCGCCAGCTCCACCGGCTCCGCGTCGATCCCCGCCACGTCAACCGGTTCGGTCTCGTGGGTTGGCCACCGACCGGTCTTCGTGAGCCGCTCCGTCAGGTCCGGCGCGACGAGGTGCGTGTCCTCGCTTTTCGTTCCTCGGACCGTCGGATTCCACGCGTAGCCCATCGGCCACCGGACGGGCTCGTCGCCGTCGGGCGTCGCTATCCACTCTCGGCCCGCGAACCCGGCCGCGCCGCCCTGGTGGTGCTTCTCCCATTCGTCGGCGAAGCCGACCGCGTCGTACGCCTCTCGGATCGCCTCGAACACGTCACCGGCGGCGTCGGGGGCGTCCGCGGACCCGGCGTCACCGTCTCCTCCGACGAGCGTCCCGGCCGCCGCGGCCTCGGTGGCTCGGATCGCGGTGGCCTCGACGCGCGCCGCGGCGCGGTGTCGCTCCTCGAACCAGTCCGGCGCGTCGAAGGCCACCGTCCGCGTCATCGAGGCGTAGAGCCCCGCCCGCTCCGCGGTGACCGAGACGAGCGCGTAGTCGCCGAGCGCGGCGTCGCTCGGGGTGTAGTGGCGGAACGCCTGCGCTCGCTCCGCGCCGCCGACGAGGACGACCGGCGTGTCCACGTCGCGGGAGGCGAGCGAGATGTCAATGCCGGCCGCGACCTCGTACTCCGGGTCGTCGGGTTCGAGGTTCCGGCAGACGGTCTCGACGGCGGCCGCGACCTCCCGACCCAGCTCGCGGTACCGCTCGACGTCGTCGTCGGTGAGGGGTTGTCGGAGCCGGCTCCCGTCGACCGCCTCGAAGCCGGACACGTCGAAGTCCGCGGCGGCGGGCTCGGGCGACCGCTCGGCGACCGCCGCGGCGAGTGAGTCGGCGTACCACGGGAACGACTCGACCGCGAACGCGTCCGGAAGCTCCTCGTCGGCGAGCCGGTCCGCCTCGATGTCGTCGGCGATCACGCGGAGTTCGCCGTCGTAGCCAGCGGCCGCGACGCCCGTCGCCGCGTCGGCGTCCACGACGTTGTCGCCGCCGGTGAGCCACGCGAACCCGTTCGGCCGCGCGAACCAGACCGCTTCGAGTCCGCGCTCGGCGAGGTAGGCGTCCAGCCTGTCCGTGCGGGCGGCAAGGTCGACCATACGGACGGACTGTCGCCGAACGGGTAAAACCGGTCGGAAGCCGTCTGCGCGCGGACGCCGTGCGACCGCTCCGTACCCGCCGTCCGGTCGACACCGACCGACGACCCGCCTGGGCCGCGACCGTCGCCGCGCTGTCTCCCGATCGAGCCGCCGGGCCGGCCCCGCGGGCGGTTCGAAACGAAAGGTTCAATTACGTCCCACGGAAACGACGAGACGCGTCAGTAAGCCCCTTCGGGTTGGTAGTCTAGTCCGGTTATGACACCTCCTTGACATGGAGGAGGCCGGCGGTTCAAATCCGCCCCAACCCACTTTCTTGCGGCCGATACCACACGACTGCGGGAGTCCCGGATGTAATCACCGGACGATATAGCGACGAGTTCAGCGGAGGCAGTGCGTTACTCTGTCTAACTGAACACTGAACGAGTCATCAGACTGTGATCGCAAACCCGTCGCTCGGGGAGATTTTCTGAGCAGAGATTCTTCCCTCCGAGCATAAGTTTCCGATCCGAGGCCACCTCCGAATTCGGCTCCCGATTTGCGCTACAACTCCCGGTTGTAATCGTCGCGGTCGTGGCGGTAACCGGATTGTCACTGTACCTCTCTGTGACTATGGCCGCGGCTTCCGGCCTCCTCGTCGGAACCATCGTCGCCTTGCTCGTCGCTGCTCTCGCAACGATACTCGATTAATTCCATCGGCTATCGGTGGACGACCCGGGACGGACGCTTGATCCGGCGGTACGTCGAGGGGTCCTGATCCGCCGCGAGCCGGGGGGCCTCACGGCGTCGGTCGGGGGTGGCTAATGAGAAGTTTCTTTTACCTCACCCCGGAGAATAGCGGTAGATGAGTGACCGAGGCGGTCGACCGTCGGACCGAACCGAATCCCCCGCTTCGAGCGGTGAAACGGCGGGTTCCTTCGATCCGGCGTCGCTGACCTCGTCCGCCCCGGTCGCCGACGACGGCGCGTCGACCGGGCGACTGGTCGTCGTCTGCGGGCTGCCCGGCGTCGGCAAGACGACCGTCGCCGAGCGGATCGCCGACCACGTCGACGGGCGGATCCGGCGGACCGACGTGATACGCAAGCAGCTGTTCGACGACCCGGAGTACACCGACGCGGAGACCGAGGCGGTCTACGCCGAACTGCTCGCGCGCGCTCGCGACGACGTCGGCGACGGGGGCGCCGTCGTCCTCGACGCGACGTTCGCGGACGCCCGGTTCCGGGCGGACGCCCGGGAGACGGCCGCCGAGGCCGCGGCCGAGTTCGACCTCGTCGAGGTCGCCTGCGACGAGGCGGTCGTCGAGCGCCGGATCGAGCGCCGAGACGGGATCAGCGACGCCGACTTCGAGATCCACCTCCACTTCAAGGAGCTGTTCGACGAGGTGGCGTCGGAGCACGTCGTCGTCGACAACTCCGGGACCGAGGCTGAGACGTTCGCGCAGGTCGACGCGGCGTTCGGCGAGCGGGCGACCGACGGTGACGCGGCCGGGTACGACGCGACCGACGGCGACGCGACCGGCGAAGGTACGGCCGTCGAAGGTTCGACCGTTGACGGAGACGATCGGTCGACCACGCTCACCGACGCGGAGTGAGTTCGGTCCGGCGCTCCGGGGCGCCGTCGTCGTGCGAACGGATCGCGTGACGGGCGCACACACGCGTCTCCAATCACTTATACGGGCGAGCGCACAACGGAAGGTATGAGCGAAGAATCCGGGCGGAAGAACCTCCGCATGCCCAACGACGACGAAGTGTTCGCCGTAGTGACAGAACACCTCGGCGGCAACCACGTCCAACTGCGCTGCGCCGACGGCGAGGAACGACTCGGCCGGATCCCCGGCCGCATGAAGTACCGCACGTGGATCAACGAGGGCGACGTGGTCCTCGCCGAGCCGTGGGACTGGCAGGACGAGAAGGCGAACGTCGAGTGGCGGTACGATGACGAGGACGCCGACCAGCTCCGCCGCGAAGGCCACATCCAGTAGCGACGCCCGACTCGTCGGGCGAGCGGACCGCCCCGGACGCGCAGTTGTGTTGTCACCGATCGATGCTCTCGCCGCTCTTCTCGATTACGCCGCGACCCGGCAGCGGGTCGTCTCGGTCCCCGAACCGGCCGGCGGAAAGATACGGTCAGTACGGCGACGGCCACCGATTCCGCCGGAATCGGGACCGATCGAGAGCGGCCGGGGCGGCCGAGTCGCTCCGGCTCATCCTCCGTAGTGTGTAGTATTGTGGTCTATATCCAAAACCGTTATCAGTCCCGGGCGTGTACCAAGTGGTATGAGTTCGACAGAAGCCGCTCCCGCAGAACCGATCCAGCTGGACGACGCCGACGCGTTCGACGACCGAGTCGCCGAGAACGATGTCGTTCTCGTCGACTTCTACGCCGACTGGTGCGGTCCGTGCCGGATGATGGAGCCCGCCGTCGAGGCGGTCGCGAGCGACACCGACGCGGCGGTGCTGAAGGTCGACGTCGACGTCCACCAGGCCCTGGCCGGCGAGTACGGCGTCCAGGGGATCCCGACGCTGCTCGTGTTCGCCGACGGTGAGCCGGTTGAGCGTATGGTCGGCGCGCAGAGCGAGCAGGCGCTGACCGACGCGGTCGGCGAACACACCGCCTGAATCGGTCCGACAGGCGTCACACACTGAACACCCGAGACGCGGGACCGCGCCGGCCATCGCGGCCCGAGTCGCCGAAACCGACACCATGAGAACGATCCAACTCGACGACGACGGTATGACCCCGAGAGAGCTCCGCGCGGACGTCCCGGCCCTCGGCGACGCGGCGTACTTCAACTTCGGCGCGCACGGGCCGAGCCCGGAGTACGTCGTCGAGGCGGCCGGGTCCTTCATCGAGGAGCACGAGTACGGCTCCGCGACCACCGACCCGTACGGCCACGCGTTCGAGACGTACGACCGCGTTCGCGAGCGGATCGCGGCGTTCGTCGGCGCCGACCCCGAGGAGGTCGCGCTGACGGAGAGCACGACCGACGGGATCACCCGCGTCGCCGGCGCGATCGACTGGGAACCGGGCGACGTGGTCGTCCGGACCGATCTCGAACACCCGGCAGGCGTCCTCCCGTGGAAGCGCCTCGAACGCGAGGGCGTCGAAGTCCGCGTCCTCGAAACGGAGGCGGGCCGCGTCGACCGCGACGAGTACGCAGCGGCGGTCGCGGACGCCCGGCTCGTCTGTTTCAGCGCGATCACGTGGACCCACGGCACCCGCCTCCCCGTCGCCGACCTCGTTGAGGTCGCGAACGACGCGGGCGCGTTCACCCTCGTCGACGCGGTTCAGTCGCCCGGGCAGGGCGCGATGGACGTGAGCGAGTGGGGCGCCGACGCGGTCGCCGCGGCCGGCCACAAGTGGACGCTCGGCCCGTGGGGCGCCGGATTCCTCTACGTGGACCGCGACGCCGCGGCCGATCTCGCGCCCCACGCGGTCGGCTACCGCGGCGTCGAGGACCCGACCGGCGACGAGATCGAGTTCAAGCCGGCCGCAGGGCGCTTCGAGGTCGGGACGACGACGGCGGCGGCGCACGTCGGCCTCGTCGAGGCGCTCGACGCCATCGAGGCGGTCGGCCTCGACGCGATCGAGGCGCGGATCGAGGCGCTCACCGACCGGCTCAAGGACGGCGTCCCCGAGGACCGACTCCTCAGCCCGCGGGCGTTCGAGTCCGGGCTCGTGACGATCGACGTCGACGACCCGGAGGCGACCGTCGAGCGACTCGGCGAGCGGGACATCGTCGTCCGGTCGCTCCCGCACCCGGACGGGATCCGGGTGTCGGTCCACGCCGTCTCGACGGAGGCGGAGGTCGACCGGCTCCTCGACGCGCTGGAACCCGAGTGGTGACCGGCGGGACGGGTCGCCGTCCCGTTCCACGTCGCGGGGTCGCGTCGGCTCAGTCGCACGCGCCTCGACCGGACGCGTTTTAGTACTCGACGCGCAATACCGCCCATGGGATTCCACACGTTCGACGCCGAGCAGGCGTCGCAGCTCGAGCGCCCGAGCCGCTACCGATGGGTCTCCGCGGAGGAGCTTATCGGCCCGCTGGTCGAGGTCGGCGCCGCGGTCGTCGCCGACCTCGGCAGCGGTACCGGCTTCTACACCGACGCCGTCGCCGAACACGCCGAGACCGTCTACGGCGTCGACGTCCAGTCGGAGATGCACGAGTACTACCGCGACAAGGGGCTCCCGGAGAACGTCGACCTCGTCGCGAGCGACGTCTCGGACCTCCCCCTCGCCGACGGCGAACTCGACGGGGCGTGCTCGACGATGACGTACCACGAGTTCGCGAGTCCGGACGCGATCGGCGAGCTCGCCCGCGTCCTCCGCTCCGACGGGCGGCTCGTCGTGTTCGACTGGTCGGCCGACGGCGACGGCGACCACGGGCCGCCGGTCGACGAGCGCTTCGCTGCGCGCGACGCGCGCGAAACGCTCGCCGACGCCGGGTTCGAGATCGAGCGCGCCGAGACGCGGACCGAAACGTTCGGCGTCGTCGCGCGGGCACCCTAAACGACCGTCCCGTATCTGTCCGAAACCGCCGCCACACCGTCGCATTCGAACGTTCGTGAAGAAATACCGTTAGGTGTATCCAGCCCGTACGAGGGGTATGTCCGTCCGTCACCGATCGGTAGCCGTCGCCGCGCTCGCCATGTTCGCGACGCTCGCCGCGCGACCGGCCGCGGCCCACGTCGACTACGTTACCGAGGACTCCGGCGACCCGCTCGACGCTGTGGCGTTCGTCGTCGAGGTGCTCTCGGACCCGTTCAACGCGGCGCTGTTCGCGGGGTCCGGAGCGCTCGGGCTCGTCGGCATCGCGGCGTACCTCTGGGTGCGACCGACGATCGTCGACATCGTCGTCCTCCGCGAAAAGCTCGCCGGGTACGCCGACCTCGTCCCGTGGATGCTCCGCCTCGCCGTCGGGCTCCCGCTCGTCGGCGCCGGCTTCGAGGGGTATCTCTTCGCGCCGACGCTCGCGTTCGACACCGGGGCGAGCCCGCTCCTCCGGGTGCTGTTCATCGGGCTCGGGTTCTTCACCCTCTTCGGGCTGGCGACGCGGATCACCGCGACGGTCGGCCTGCTGACGTACGCGTGGGTGTTCCTCGCGGTCGACCCCCTCGTCTTCCTCGCCGTGGAGTACGTCCCGGTGTTCCTCGCGCTGCTGATCCTCGGCGGCGGCCGCCCGAGCGCCGACGACATGCTGCTGGCGGTCGCGAGCACGCCGGGCTCATACTACGGCCGGGTCGACCCCGTCCAGTACCTCAAGTCGTTCCTCGACGAGTCGACGGCCCCGCTGCGGCGCTACGTCCCGGCGGTGCTCCGGGTCGGGATGGGCGTCTCGTTCGTCTACCTCGGCCTCATTCAGAAGCTCGCCGACCCCGCGAGCGCGCTCCAGGTCGTCGAGAAGTACGACCTCACGGCGGTGGTCCCGGTCGACCCGGGGCTGTGGGTCGTCGGCGCGGGGGTGACCGAGGTCGCCGTGGGGCTCGCGCTGATCGCGGGTTTCTTCACCCGCGGCGCGGCCGCGCTCTCGTTCGTCCTGTTCACGACGACCCTGTTCGGGCTCCCGGACGATCCCGTCCTCGCGCACGTGGCGCTGTTCGGGATGGCGTCGGCGGTGTTCACGCTCGGCTCCGGCCCGCTCGCGTTCGACTACTGGTTCGGTCGGCCGGCGCTCGACGGCGACGACTCGGCGGTCGCGGCGGACTGACCGCGACGGGTGCTCGTCCGTGACGGGCCACGACCGCGGGCGGGCGCCGCGACCGCGACCCCCCGCCGGCTTTTAAGTTACTCTCGCGCGGTGAGGGAGGTATGCGAGTGGACCTCGGCAACGCCCTGGCGACGACGCCCGGGCTCACGACGGCAACGCTGGACCGACTCGACGACCGCGTCGCGGCCGCGCACGAGCGGATCGCGGCCGGGATGGCCGACGACGAGTTCGGGTACGCCGCCCTGACGCTCCCCGAGACCGCGGACCCGGACGCGATCTACGCCGCGGTCGAGGGGTTCGACCGCCCCGAGGCGGTGTTGACGGTCGGGATCGGTGGCAGCGCGCTCGGCGCGGCGACGCTGTCGAACGCCCTCGACAGCGACGTGGACGCGTACGTCCTCGACAACATCGACCCCGACGAGACGCGGCGCCGCCTCGCCGACCTCCCGCTCGACGACACCGTCGTCAACGTGGTGTCGAAGTCGGGGACGACCGCGGAGACGCTCGCGAACTTTCTCGTCGTCCGCGAGGCGATGGCCGACGCGGGTGTCGACTGGACCGAGCGCACCCTCGTCACGACGGGCGAGTCGGGGAACCTCCGCCGGCTGGCCGACCGCCACGACCTTCCGTCGCTCCCGGTGCCCGACGGCGTCCCCGGGCGCTTCTCGGCGCTGTCGACGGTCGGGCTCGCTGTCGCCGCGCTCCAGGGCCACGACGTCGAGTCCGTCCTCGCGGGGGGCCGCGACGGGATGGACGCGCTCGCCGGGTCGCTGTACGACTCGCCCGCGTACGCCTACGGGGCGGCGACGTACGCGCTCGCGGAGCGGGGCGCGCTCACCAACGCCGTGATGCCGTACGCTGAGTCGCTGGAGACGTTCGCGGAGTGGTTCGCCCAACTGTGGGCCGAGAGCCTCGGGAAGGACGGGCTGGGGCAGACCCCGGCGCGCGCGCTCGGGGCGACCGATCAACACTCCCAGCTCCAGCTGTACCGCGCCGGGCCACCCGACAAGCTGGTGACGCTCGTCCGGCCGACAGAGCGCGCCGACGCGCCGATCCCCGAGACGGACCTCGACGGGCTCGCGTACCTCGGCGGCTCGTCGCTCGGCGGCCTGCTCGACGCCGAGTTCGAGGCGACTGAGGCGAGCCTCGCGGCCGCCGACGTCCCCAACGTGCGGGTCGAGATCGACCGCGTCGACGAACGCGCGCTCGGCGAACTCCTGTTCGGGATGGAGGCCGCTTGCGTGCTGTACGGCGAGCTCGCGAGCGTCTCGACGTTCACCCAGCCCGCCGTCGAATGGGGCAAGAAGGCGGCCCGCGGGCTGCTCGGCGGCGGCGACTTCGAGGAGGCCGAGGCGGTCGCGGAGAAGCGCGAGCTGCGAATAGACTGATCTGCTCTGCGAGTGGGGACGTCGTCGGCGCCGATCCCCTTCCGGTGCGTCTAAAGCCCTTGCGAGTCGTGTTCACTGTAATGAGCGACGACCTCTCGGCCTCGGCGGTCGGCCAGCGCGTGTTCCGCGTCGCGAGCGCCCTGTTCGCGATCGTGTTCGCGCTCCTCGTCGCGAGCGCGATCACCGCGCCGGGCGCGGAGCTGGCCGCCTCCCTCGGGCTGGTGTCGGAGGGCACGACCGGCTACCAGCTCCTTCAGACGCTGCTCCAGTTCGTCGGGTTCGCGATCGCGGTCGCCGGCTACCTCGCGATCACCGACCAGTGGACGCTCGCCCGGATCTCCCGCCCTGACGCCCGCGAAGCGGCGATCATCGTCGGCGGGGGTATCGCCCTCTTCGCGTTCCAGTACGGCGCGCTGTTCGCGCTCGATCAGGTCGGCCTCTCGACCGGGCAGAATCAGGCGGTCGTCCCCGCCGGCAACCCCGTCCCGTACTACCTCGCGATGATCGCGGTGTCGCTCGCGGTGGTCGGCCCGGTCGAGGAGCTGCTGTTCCGCGGCGTCGTCCAAGGCACCGTCCGCCGCGCGTTCGACGCGGTCCCCGCGGTGCTCATCGCGAGCCTCGCGTTCGGGCTGATCCACCTCCCCTCGGTCTCGGGGACGCCGGTCGAGCAGTGGGCGTACGTCGGTATCGTGGTCGTGTTGGGGTCCGTCCTCGGCGCGTTCTACGAGTGGACGGACAACGTGGTGGTGCCGGGGCTGGTCCACGGCATCTACAACGCGGTCACCTACGCGGTGCTGCTCGCGCAGGCCCTCTGAGGGGCACCGGTTCAGTACGTCTCTTTCCCCCACCGCAGGTCGTCGTAGGTCGCCTGCTGGTCGCTGCCGAGCCGCTCCTCGAACTTCCGGCGGAGCGCCGCCTTCTCGCTGGCTGAGATGCGCGCCAGCGCGTCCGCCTTCGCGACCGGCTCCGGCGGGCCGCGGGTCGCCGCCACCTCGGCGACCACCTGCCGGGTGAGCCGTTCGCGGGTCCCCGCGTCGCGGGTGAACGCGTACGGCGCCTCCAGCTTGTAGGTCACGTCGGTCCGCGGGTCGTAGACGACCATGAACGTGGGCTCGTACAGCTCGGGGTCGAGCTCGCGGTCGACACCGAGCGCGTCGCCGTCGGCGGCCATCGGCGCGTCCGCGCCGCCGCGGCTGCGGAACCACGTGGTGAACGTGAGGTCGTCGTCGAGCCGCGCGCCGCGCTCTGCGCCCCGGTCGTCGTCGGTGAACTCTCCGTCGCCGGCGGCCCCGTACGGCTCGCGGCGCTCCAACAGCCGGGTGAACAGCGCGGTGTCGTCGGGCCACGGCGACTCGACGCCGGCGCGCGAGAGCGCGCGGACAGCGGTGCCGCTCGCGGGGTTCTTCACGAAGCCGGCCAGCGGCACGTCGCGCTCGACGAACCGCTCGACGAGGCGGACGTACTTCTCGATCACCGCTCGCGGCTTCGCCTCGCGGGCGAGCGCGCCGAGCTCCGGGTCGCGGTCGGCCCACGTGAACAGCTCCTTCGGGTAGATGGGGCCGTCGAGGACGAGCAGGTCCTCCACCCGGTCCGCGTGGTCGAGCGCGTGGGTCCCCTCCGCGAGGTATAAGGCGAGCGCGTGGACGACCCGCTCCGCGTAGCGGTTCACCCGCGGGACGTGGAGGACGCGCTGCTTGGTGTGGCCCTCGTCGCGGCGCGTCCACTCGCTGTCGAAGCCGGCGGTCGAGTCGCCGGCGTGGACGGTGGCCACGATGGTGCGGTCGCGGTGGAGGTCGAGGTCGGTCGGCGAGCTCGCCATCGCCGCGTGGGCGACGTCGACGACGAGGCCGTTCTTGAACGTCGTCGGGTTGATCGTCCCCGAGTCGAGCCCGTGGACCGCCTCGAACGGGCGCTCGGCGAGCGCCACGTCGTCGATGGCGGCCCGATGGCGCTCGTGGTCGCCGAGCGCCGCGAGCACGACCCGGCCGTCGCGGCGTAGTTCGGGGAGCCACTCCCGCCAGACGCGCTCGGCGAGGTCGTCGTGGTCCGTCGCGTCCACGTCGCCGCCGATGCCGTACGCGAGCCGGGCGATGTTCTCGACGTGGATCGGATCGAGCGTCACGACCGTACGGCGGGCCGGACCAATATAAAAGGCGTCGGCCGCGCGGTCGACGACCTGGGCGCCCGGCGCGAGTTCGCTCAGCGGGGGTTCACTCGGCGGGAGTTCGCTCAGTGAAACCGGTTCCGTCCGGTGAAGTTCGTGCCACTCAATGAGGTCATTCCGCCCGCCGGGACGAACGTGTTCGATCATCGCCGAACAATCGGCAACGTCGTGGGGTAAATTGTGTCAGCGCGATATCACTCAGCGGCTTAATTACCAGCGTCTCAGGACCTGAGAGACGGTATCAGCGATAATATCTGGAGGCGACGTGTTTTTATACCGTGCGACAATCGTCGCCCATGGCAGAGACTGCGACCGGCGTGGACGCGGGGGGATCGGGCGGGCTGGCGGAGAGCGTGCGGGACGTGATCCGCTACATCCCGGACGGCACCTCGATGCCGGAGGAAATGTGGAGCCCGCGGCATCGGAACATCCTGATTTCGATCGCGGTCCAGGTGCCGCTGCTGATCGGGCTCGGCCTCTACAACGGGACGGAGTCGTTCACCGGCGCGCAGATTCCGGCGACGCCGCTGTGGATGCTCGGCGGGTTCGTCGCCGTCATCCTCGGCACCGGCGCGCTGGCAAGCTGGTCGCGGCTCGGCCGCCGCCAGCGGACGGTGCTCTCCGCGTTCAGCCTCATGACCGTCTCGATGGCGATGGTCAAGCTGTCGGGCGGCTACATCGAGGCGCACTTCAGCTTCTTCGTGTTTATCGGGGTGCTCGCGCTGTACGAGGACTGGCTCCCGTTCGCCGTCGGCGTCGTGTACGTGGCGGTCGGCCACGGCGCGTTCAGCCTCATCGATTCGAGTCTCGTCTACAACCACACCGCGGCGATACAGAACCCGATCGTCTGGGGCGGCATTCACGCGGTCTTCGTCCTCGCGCTGGCCAGCGCGCTGATGGTCAACTGGTACTCGATCGAGAAGTCGCGCGAGGCGGCGCGCGAGCAGCTGGAACTGGCGGAGCGGAAGCAGGCGGAGATCCAGGACGTCGAGGCGGCGAAGGCGGAGGTCGAGGAGCGCCGGGAGGAGGTCGAGCGGCTGAACAGCCACCTCGAGACGAAGGCGGACGACTACAGCGCCGCGATGGGCCGGGCGGCAGACGGCGACCTCACGGTCCGGCTCGACGCGGAGAGCGAGAGCGAGGCGATGGCGCAGATCGGCGCGGCGTTCAACGAGATGATGGAGGACATCGACGCGGCGATGGGCGAGGTGCGGTCGTTCGCGCAGGACGTGTCGACCGCGAGCGCGGACACGGTCGACGGCGTCGAGACCGCGTCCGACCGGAGCGAGGCCGTCAGCCGGTCGGTCACGGAGATCGCCGAGGGCGCCGACGAGCAGCGCGAGATGCTGCGGCAGGTGTCCGACGAGATGAACGACCTCTCGGCGACGATCGAGGAGGTCGCCTCCTCGACCGAGACGGTCGTCTCGGTCGCCGAGCAGACCGCCGACATCGCCGACGAGGGCGAGGAGACCGCCGAGGCGGCGATCGGCCGCGTCGAGGAGTCGCGCGAGGCGCTCGACTCGGCCGCGGGGACCGTCCAGCAGCTCGACGACCGGATGGAGGACATCGGCGAGATCGTCGACCTCATCGGCGACATCGCCGAGCAGACGAACCTGCTCGCCTTGAACGCGAACATCGAGGCCGCCCGCGCGGGTGGCAGCGGCGGCGGGAGCGACGGGTTCGCGGTCGTCGCCGACGAGGTGAAGCAACTCGCGGAGGAGACGCAGGACGCCGCCACCGAGATCGAGGAGCTCATCGGCGCCACGCAGTCGCAGACCGAGGGGACCGTCGAGGCGGTCCGGAGCGCCGAGGAGAACATCGCCGCCGGGGCCGACGCCGTCGAGGACGCCGCGGACGCGTTCGCGCGGGTGTCGGAGAACGCCGCGGAGACCGACGAGGGGATCCGCGAGATCAGCCGGGCCACCGACGATCAGGCGGCCAGCACTGAGGAGACCGTCTCGATGGCCGAGGAGGTCGCGGAGATCAGCGGGTCGACGGCCGACGAGGCCGACGCGGTCGCCGAGGCCGCTGACGAGCAGCTGACCGCGATGAGCGAGGCGACGACGGCGGCCGGGTCGCTCGCGGAGCAGGCGGAGCGGCTCGGCTCGCTCGTCCGGGACTTCGACGTCTCCGGCGGCGGGACCGGTCCCGCGTCGGGCCCCGGCCCGAGCGCGGCGGTCGGCGACGGCGGCCAGCGCGAGTAGACGCGCGGCGACGAGACGTTTTTCCGCGGTTCGGCGCTGCCCGGCTATCTATCGTCCGACTCGCTCCGAACAGCTTCGAGGACCGCCAGCGCGCGCTTCACTCCCGCGCCGTCCTCCACGAACACAAGCGTCCGGGGCGGGCGGACCGCCTTCGGCCGGACGCGGAGGTCGACCTCCCTCGCCGCGTCCGCGACCGCGTCCGGGGCCGCGACCGCTTCGATCCGCGCGCGGTCCGGCTGGACGTACACCTCGGCGACGGTCGGGTCGGGGTCGGTCTCCGCGGACGCGTCCCCGTCTGGCGAGCCGTCGCGCTCGCGGACGATCCGGTACGCCAGCGCGCCGTCGGCGGTCGGCTCGACGTCGGGGTCGGCGTCGGCGACGGTCAGCCCGCGGAGCCGGCTCTCGTTCCCCGTCACCTCGGAGGCGAGGAGCTGAGCGATCCGGACGCCGTCCGCGAGTCGGTCCGTCACCATCTCACGCCGCCCCCGAGTCGTCGGCGTCGGTCGGATCGCCTCCCGCGTCGCCCGCCTCGGCGGCGAGCTCCTCGCGCACGTCGACCGCGAGGCGGTCGACCGCGACGCCCTGCTCGCGGGCGTAGAGGACCGCGGCGGCCTCGATGGTGACCGCCAGCGCCCGCTGACGCTCGTTGATCGCGGCGACGGCGCGCTGCTTCTCGACGCCCGCGGCGACGACGGCGTCGAGCGCGCTCTCGAAGGTGGACTGCTCGCGGAGGACCGACTCGTCCGGGGTGAACCCCTCCGGGACGGTCACCTCGGCCGGGTCGAACTGCGGGACCAGATCGCCGTCCTCGGACGCCAGCAGGCCGCGGCCGAGCGCGACGTCGACGAGCCGCTTCGCCTGGTCGGGCGAGAACCACTCGCGCTCCAGCGACAGCGCGACGACGAACTCCCCCTGCCCGAGCCGGTCCTGTGCCCGAGCCTTGAACGGGGCGGCGACGGCGACCTCCAGACTCATGTGAGACGAACGGCCCGGCGGGCGCGTAAACGTGTCGAACCCGGGGGCGACCGGACGATCCCGGGACTCAGTCGTCGCCGGGGGCGGCGGTCTCCGCCGGGTCGGCGTCGGCCGAGGTCGGATCCGCGTCGATCGTGAGGCCGGTCCCGGCCATAACGAACAGCACAAACGGCGAGAGGAACGCGAACAGGTAGTACGGCGCGTACTCGATGGTCGGGACGCCCGTGGCGCTCGCCATGAAGACGGCGCCCGCGTGCCACGGCATCAGGGCGCCGGTCGGCGTCCCGGCCGCTTCGACCGCGCGCGAGAGCTGGTCGGTGTCGAGGCCGAGTTCGTCGTAGGTGTTCCGGAGCGTGACGCCCGGCAGGACGATGCTCATGTACTGTTGGGCCGTGAGGGCGTTGATGAAGATCGCGGAGACACCAGTTCCGGCGACGAGCGCGCCCGGACTCCGTACGGACGAGGTGAACGCGTGGGCGATCACCGCGAGGACGCCGGTGCGCTCCAAGATGCCGCCGAGTGACAGCGCGGCGACGATGACCGTGATCGTCCACGCGGAGCCGGTGAGTCCCCCGGTCGCGAGGAGTTCGTTCACGGTCGTAGAGGCCGACTCCGGCGAGGTCCCGTACATGAATATCTCCCAGGCGGCGACGAATCCGGTCCCTTGGAGGAGGATCGTCGTGAGCGCGCCGGCGAACACGCCCGCGACGAGTGTCGGCAGCGCGGCGTACCCCCGCAGCGCCAGCCCGAAGGTGACGACGAGCGGGACGAAGGCGACGGCGGTGACCGCGTACGTCTCGGTGAGACCGCCCTGGATCGCCGCGATCTCGCCGGCGGGAATGTCGCCGCTCGTGCGGAGGCCGAGCGCGGCGAAGCCGAGGACCGCGAGACCGAAGGCGATCGCGGTGCCGGTCCGCATCCGTCGGATGTGCCCGTACAGGTCGGTGTTGGTGACGCCGGCGGCGAGGTTCGTGGTGTCGGAGAGCGGCGACTGCTTGTCGCCGGCGTACGCGCCCGAGAGGACCGCGCCGACCGTCATCGGTGCGGGGACGCCGAGCCCCGCGCCGATGCCCACGAAGGCGACGCCGAGCGTCCCGACGGTGGTCCACGAGGAACCGATGGCGAACGCGACGATCGCGGCGAGGACCGCTGCCGCGGGGAGGAACGTCGTCGGGGACAAGATCTCCAGGCCGTAGTACATCATGCTGGGGATCGTGCCGGCGCTGACCCACGTCGCGATCAGCCCGTAGATGGTGAAGATGATGAGGAGCGCCTGGAGCCCCATGACGAGGCCGTTCGCGATCCCGTCGAACAGCGCGTCCCAGTCGTAGCCGAGCCACAGGCCGAACGCGCCGACGAAGGCGATGCTCCACAACAGCGGCGGGTGCGGGTCGAGGCCGAGGACGGCCGAGCCGATTCCGAGGAACGCCACGACGGCGAGGACCGGGACCAGCGCCGCCGCGAGACTCGGGCGGCGGTCTGGATCCAGGTCGTCGTACGCCGTCGGGGTGAACGAGCGTGCCATATCCGATTGTATTCCTTTGAAGCATAAGTATGGCTCGAAATATGCGTGTGATAGATAGCGATAGATCTTGCCGCTTACGGTGAGCGGCTTCGGCAGGCCCCGCGGCACCCGCCGCGTCCGCCCGTGTGCCGCCGTGTCGCGGCGGTCCGCGAACGGACGCTCTTATACGCGTCGGCGGCGAAGCCGGGGTAACATGATATTCGAGGGCCTCCCGACGACTCCGCGCTCCGAGGAGCTCGTCGACAAGGCGTTCTCGCGGGCGGCGCGAGCCGGGCGCGCGAAGCGCGGCCACGAGGCGCAGGAGTCGATGCTACGGACCGCCGGCAACGTGCTCTCGGACAACTTGGAGAACGTCGTCACCTCGTGGCCCGACTTCGGCTTCGACGTCGACCCGTTCTACTACGAGCTCGCGGACGCACTCGTCGACGTCGACCGCCTCCGCCAGGCGCTCTCGCAGGTGATGTGGGCGAGCCGCCAGATCGAGGACCTCCGCGACGAGTACACGACGAAGGTCCGGAACTCCGACGTGGACACCGCGCGGAAACACCGGAAGCAGGCGTTCGCCCGCATGGCGGACATCATGGACCAGATCGAAGACGACCTGCGCTACATCGGCGACTCCCGGGACCAGCTGAAGGTCCTGCCGGACGTGGACCCGGACGAGCCGGCCGTCGTCGTCGCCGGCTACCCGAACGTCGGCAAGTCGTCGTTCGTCAACCGGGTCACCCGCGCGTCGAACCAGATCGCGGAGTACCCGTTCACCACGAAGGGCGTCCAGATCGGCCACTTCGAGCGCGACCACATCCGCTACCAGATCGTCGACACGCCCGGACTCTTAGACCGGCCGGCGGACGAGCGCAACGATATCGAGCGGCAGGCGGTGAGCGCCCTCGAACACCTCGCGGACGCCGTGATCTTCGTCATCGACCCCTCCGGCGACTGCGGCTACCCGCTCGAGGTCCAGCTCGAACTCCGCGAGGAGGCCCGCGAGCTGTTCGGCGCGGCCGTGCCGCTGCTCACGGTGGCGAACAAACACGACCGCTTCGAGGGCGTCAAGGCGGAATCAGTCGACGCGACGATGAGCGTCACGGAAGACGAGAACGTCGAGGATGTCCTCGACATGGCCGTCGACGCGGTCGGCTACGAGCCCGACCTCCCCACCCGCGACGGGGAGTAGTCGGTCGACGCGCTTGACGGTCGCGAACCGCGAAAAAAGGCTCCTCGCGGCGCTACGCCGGCGTCGCCTCGTACACGACGTTCACCGAGACGCTCACGCTCACGTCGCCACTCTCGACGGCGGTCGCGGCCCCGGCGTCGCCGCCCGCGGCCGACTCGTACGTCTGGGCGACGTACGGCCGCGACTGCGACCGCCCGGTCGACACCTCGTAGACCCCCGAGACCTCGAGCCCGCTCGCGTCGGCGAGCGCGGCGGCGTCGGCGTCGGCGTTCGACATTGCCTGTGCGATCGCCTCCTCGCGGACCTCCCGCTCGGTCTCCTCGCTCAGCCCGAACTCGATCCGCTGGACCTCGTCCGCGCCGGCGTCGATCGCGACGTCGATCACCTCGCCGACCGCGCCGACGTCGTCGAGTTCGATCGCGTACTGGTGGACGCCCTGGTACCGCGTCCGGTTCGGGTCGTCGCGGGTCTCGTAGCTCTCCTGTACGTCGTACCGCTCCGTCCGGATCGCGTCGTCGCTGAGGCCCCACTCGGTCAGCGCCGCCCGGAGATCCTCCTCGCCCGCGGCCAGTTCGTCGCGCACGGCCGCGGCGTCCGACCCGGTCGCGGTGACCGCGACGCGGAGGGTGGCGCGGTCGGGCGCCGAGGTCGCCTCGCCCGTCGCCGTCACTTCGATGTTCCGTTCCAGTTGCGCCTCGTCGCCGTCCGTCGGGGTCGCGGTGCCCGCGAACCCCGCACAGCCGGCCAACGCGACGAGGGCCGCGATGCCAACGATCGCTGTCAGTCGCCTGTTCATACGCGCTTAGTCGGTCCGAAAGCACGTATAAACCGCAGATAACGCAAAGAGTCGTTTTCGTTACCGCCCGTCGTCGCCGTCGCGCTCGCCGGCCGCGTCCTCGGTGATCTCCTCGTCCGCGTCGTCGTGGTCCGCGATGAACGCGTCGTCGCTCGCGCCTCCGGAGTCGCCCGCGTCCGCGTCGTCGGAGTCGCCGTCGCCCTGCGAGCTGGTACCCTCGATACCGCCGTCACCGCGGTCCGCGGCGGACTGCACGTCCGTCCCTTCGGAGCGGTTCGACTCGCGCTCGACGCCGCCGGTCACGGTTGCGGCGCGGCGGCCGGAGCCGAACAGCCGCTCGCGTAGCGACCGGCTGCTGGGCCGCTCTGTGAGGAGCACCGAGGCGTCAACCTCGTGGATGACGTCGAGGTGGAGCGAGTTGGAGACGAGCCGCGAGAGCAGCCCCTTCTCCGTGGCTCCGATGATGACCAGCGTCTTTCCGGCGGCCGCCCGACAGATGCCGTCCTCCACGTCGCCGCCGTCGTCGACGACGAGCTCCGCGTCGTCGAGGTCGTGTTCCGCCGCCCAGTTCGCGAGGAACGCCTCGCCCCGTCCCCTGTTTCCGGGCCCGTCCACCACGTGAAGCAGCGTCACCTCGGCCCCGGTGGCGTCGGCGAGCACCTTCGCTACCTCCGCGCTGAGGTCGGAGTCGGGGCCGCCGGAGGTGGGGATGAGGATCCGCGAGGTGTCGAGATCGCGCTCGTTGAGGATGAGGAAGTCGCAGGGAAGCTGGTTGGTGAGCTCGTCGATCGGCCGCTCGGCGCGGGCGGCGCTCCAGAGCTGGTCGTCGCCCCAGCCCATCAGCACCGCGTCCGGCCGGGTCCGTCGCGCCATGTTGAACACCTCCTCGAACGAGCGGTGCGAGACGACCGTGGAGGTCGACACCTCCACGTCGTAGTCGGCCGCGGTCGACCGGAGGTTCGCCATCCCCTCGCCGGAGACGTCCGCGATGCGCCGCCCGGCGTCCCCGGTGGACAGCGACATGCGCTCGGGCGCCTGAACGACGTGGACGATGTGGACGACGCCATCGTCGTGGTCGCTCGCGAGCCGCGCCGCTAGGTCGACGATCGGGCCGTCGGTCCGGGGGTTCGTGATCGGTACCATGACCCGGTACCCCTCGCCCGCGAACAGCGTCGCCTCGGTGGCGTCCAATATCGGGACGTACGAGCGCCCGGCCGCGCGGCCGAACACCCACTCGGGGACCGTGAGGCGGCGGCTCACGCCCTCGAAACGCGCCTCTTCGAGGCGCTCCTCGCTGGTCTGGAAGTAGTTGACGAGCGTGACGAGGACGACCCCGCCGATGGTGTTCCCGAGCAGGACCGGGAGGACGAAGCCGACGAGCCCGGAGAAGAGGCTGATCTCCGCGCCGTACAGCGGGATGCCGTGCTGGAAGAACAGGTACAGCACCTCGGTGAAGGAGACGACCACGTGAAACAGGTCGCCGAGCGGGATCGCGAGGAACGCGAGGTAGACGACGAGCATCCGGCTGACGGAGTCGGTGGAGGCGAAGCCGACCCAGACGACGCCGGCGACGACGAGCCCCGCCATCGCGGCCTTGAAGAACAGCGGCACGAACGGGACGCCGAATCCCCCCTCGGAGATGTACCGCGCCGCGTCGACGGTGTCGCCCGTGAAGACGCCGCCGTACGAGAGGACGGCCGCGCCGATCCCGCCGCCGACGAAGTTGCCCGCGAGGACGATCGTCCAGTGCCGGAGGAGCGTGGGGAGGCTCGCGAGCCGCTCCAAGGTCAGGGCCACCGGCGGCAGGGTGTTCTCGGTGTACAGCTGGTACCCGCCGATGATGATGTAGATGAACCCGAGCGGGTAGAGGAGGACGCTCAGTATCGGGTGAGAGTCGGTCGCCGCGGTCAGCGACGCGTACAGCATGAACGTGATCGTGATAGCCAGCCCGGCGGCGAGCCCGCTGAAGAAGAGTTCGCGGCTCCCGGAGGTCACCTCCTCGTCCGCGGCCGCGATGATCCGCTGGAACACCTCGTCGGAGGAGAACCGGTCCCGGACGGCCTCGCCGACCGCGGGCGCGCCGCTCCGGGACCGCTCGACGACCTCTCGCATGGAATCGTCGTCGGATTGCGTGGGATCCGTCACTGGCCGAGCCCACGGAGGCCCGATAAAAAGCCCTTGCTCTTCCGATCACGCGGACGCGAACCGGCGGACCGCAGCGACGGGCGAAACGAGACGAGTTCAGGGGCGGTCGGGCGAAACGAGACGGACTTAGGGCGGTCGGGAGAACGAGACGGACTCAGGCGCGCTCGACGGTCACCGAGCGGACCTCGACCTCCACCTCGCCGCCGACGACCGACTCGATCCGGTCGTCGAGCGCGGGCGCGAGCCCCTCGACGGTGCCGCCGGGGGGCGTGCCGACCCGGATCACGACCCGGTCGGTCTCGAGCGGCGGGACGGTTCCCGTCCGCTCGACGGTCAGATCGAGGAGTTCGAACTCCGCGTCCAGCGCGGTCAACTCGTCGCTCGCGGCGGCGCGGATGTCGGCCTCGGTGGTCGAGGCGACGTACGACTCGTAGGTGACGCCGCCGAGGAACACCGACAGCAGCGCGATGGCGACCGCGAGGACGGCGGCGCGCTTGAGGAACGCGGCGCGTGCCTCGTCCTCCCGGAACCACCGCTGCGGGCGGTACCCCTCGTACCACAGCATCACGAGCGCCGAGAGGTTGATCGAGAGGACGTTCACCGCGACGATGACGCCCGCCCCGATCACGAGCCGCGGGATCCGAAAGGCGATTCCGATGCCGACCGCGGCCGCGGGCGGGATGAGCGCCACCGCGATCATCACGCCGACGAGCGTCGCGGAGACGCCGGTCATCAGCGAGACGATGCCCGCGATCCCGGCCCCGACCGCGACGACCAACACGAGGACGTTCGGCGCGAGTCGCTCCGACACCTCCGCGAGTTCGAGCGGGTCCAGCCCGGGCGGAACCAAGGCGAGCGAGCGCAGCGCGAACGCGAACGCCGTCGCCGCGATAACTGCGACCGCGACGCCGATCACCTGCATCCGCACTCCCCGCCGGAACAGCGCCTCGTCGTCGACGACGGTGCCGATCGCCGCCGACATCGCCGGCCCAATGAGCGGCGCGATCACCATCGAGCCGACCACGGTGGCGGGCGAGTCGAGCAGCAGCCCCGCCGTGGCGATCACCGACGAGATGACGGTCATCAGCACGTACGTGCCGAGCCCCGAGGCGAGGTCGTCCGCCTTCGCCTGGAGCTCCTCCCGCGAGATGCGGTCGCCGCTCCGCTCGGCGTCCGCCTCGTACTCTTCTTCGAGCGCCTCGAACCGGCGCGAGATGACCGTTTCGGCCGCGACGATCACGGTGTACGTGCTCTCGTCGATCCCCGCCTCCCGGAGTCGGTCGAGGACCGGCTCGACGGCGGCGGTCGGCAGCGGGAACGTCGCGACCGCGGTGTACTCCCGGCCGCTCGTCTCGTCGGTGACGACGTAGTCGACCCCCTCGTCGTCGAGCGCGCGGACGACAGCGGCCCGCTTGCCCGCCGGAATCATGACCTGAACGAGTCGCACGATCGGCGGTCGCGCCGACAGCCCTTATAAGATCGGCACGCAGCGGCCCGGCCGGGCCACGAGAAACGGAACTTTAATGCGCGAATCGCTCGCACCTCCGGACAAGAATGATCTCGCCGCTGGTCATCGACACGTTCCTGCTCGACTACCACCTCGGGCACGTCCTACTGTTCGGGCTCGTCGTCTCGCTTCTGGGTGTCGCGCCGCTGAAGTCCCAGAAGGCCCTCGCGTCGATCATGGCCGTGTTCGGAGTCATCTTCCTGATGGCCCCGTACACGACGATGCCGCCGACGTTCATCCTCCTCGGCATCCCGCTCGTCCTCGTCGGCACGCTGCTGTGGACGATGGCGCGCTGAGAACCGCGTCAACTGACCGTCGAGCGGCGCGCGCGGCCGAACTCTCTTCCTCTCAGCTCTTTCGACCCCCTAGACGGACTCGGTCGGCTCCCCCGCGGTTTCGACTTCTGTTCGATCCCGCTCCTTTTTGCCCCACCGGGGACACTCCCCGCCATGGTAACGGTACGGGCCCCCGCGACGAGCGCGAACTTGGGGAGCGGCTTCGACGTGTTCGGGGCGGCCCTCTCGCGGCCGGCCGACGTCGTCACCGTCGAGAAGGCGGCCGAGACGACGATCGAGGTCACCGGCGTCGGCGCGCAGTACATTCCGGAAGACCCCGACAAGAACACGGTCGGCGCCGTCGTCGAGGCCCTCGACGCCCCCGCGCGCATCCACATCGACAAGGGGGTGCGCCCGGCGTCGGGGCTCGGCTCCTCCGCCGCGAGCGCCGCGGGCGCGGCCGTGGCGCTCAACCGACTGTACGACAGGGGCCGCTCCCGGGAGGAGCTGGTCCCGATCGCCGCCGAGGGCGAGGCGGTGGTCTCCGGGGTCGCGCACGCGGACAACGTGGCGCCCTCGATCCTCGGCGGCTTCACCGTGACGACCGCCCAGGGCACGCACTCGGTCGACGCCGCGGTCCCCCTGGTCGTCTGTCTCCCCGACGTGGCGGTCTCGACCCGCGACGCGCGCCGGGTCGTCCCCGAGACCGCCTCGATGGAGGACCTCGTGGAGACGGTCGGCAACGCGGCGACGCTCGCGGTCGGGATGTGTCGCTCCGACCCGGCCCTCGTCGGTCTCGGCATGACCGATCCGGTGGTCACGCCCGAGCGCGCGCGCCTGATCACCGGCTACGACGACGTGCGCGAACGCGCCTTCGACGCCGGCGCGACGGGCGTCACCGTCAGCGGCGCCGGTCCGGCGGTGATCGCGGCCTGCCGCGAGCGCGACCGCCGGGCCGTCGCGGCCGAGATGCTCGACGCCTTCGCCGGCGCCGGGATCGAGGCGCGCGCCTACCAGACCCGCATCGGCCGCGGTACGACCGTGCTGGACGAGTGAGCCCGGGCGGCCGTCCCGCTCGCAGCGGATCACGCGGTCGGCGCGTGGTCCGGCCGATAAGTCGACGGTGACGAGCCGCCGTCGATCGCGCCCTCTCGTCCGGCCCATCCCTCCCAACGGACACGCCGGACGGCGCGGCTCCGCCGCGACCGGACAAGCGTAAAGAGCCGCCGGCGAGAACTGGTGGTATGAACGACACCGCAGGGCTCCGGCTCACGGTGCGTGCCGCCGAGAAGCGGGACGCGGGCCGGGGCATCGCCAGGCTCCCCGAGTCGGCCCGCAAGCGGCTCGCCCTCCTCAGCGGCGACACGGTCGAGGTGCGCGGCGAGCGCACCGCCGTCGCGAAGGTGTGGCCGGGCGGTCCCGACGCCGCCGAGGGCTCCGTCCTCATCGACGCCGACACCCGTGCGAACGCCGGCGTGAAGGTCGGCGATACTGTCACGATCGCGGCCGTCGACGTCGCCGACGCCGACCGCGTGACGCTGGCCGCGCCCGGGCGGCTCGCCGAGGTGGACGTGAGCCGCGAGGTGGTCGAGCGGGCGCTCTCCCGCGAGCTCCGCGACCGCCCCGTCACCGAGGGCGAGGCCGTCCACGTCGAGCGACTGGGCGGGCTCCGGTTCGTGGTCGCTCGGACCGACCCGGCGGGCACCGTCCGCATCACGGCCTCGACGGACGTCTCCGTCGAGTACAAGGACGGCGCCGGGTCCGCCGGAGACCGCGCCGACGCGTCGGCCGCGCCGGGGAGCGACCGCGCCAGCGGGCCGGCGAATCCGGGGACCGAGACGCCCGGCGACGACGGCCGTCCGAAGGGCGGGTCGCCGCCCGAGGAACACACCGCAGGCGCGACCTACGAGGACATCGGCGGATTGGACGAGGAGCTGGAGCTGGTCCGGGAGACCATCGAGCTCCCGCTCTCCGAGCCGGAGGTGTTCACCCGGCTCGGCGTCGACCCGCCGAAGGGGGTCCTCCTCCACGGCCCGCCGGGGACGGGGAAGACGCTCATCGCCCGCGCCGTCGCCAACGAGGTCGACGCGACGTTCATCACCGTCGACGGCCCGGAGATCATGTCGAAGTACAAGGGCGAGTCGGAGGAGCGGCTCCGCGAGGTGTTCGAGCGCGCGAGCGACGACGCCCCCGCGATCGTTTTCTTCGACGAGATCGACTCGATCGCGGGCAAGCGCGACGACGGCGGCGACGTGGAGAACCGCGTCGTCGGCCAGCTGCTCTCGCTGATGGACGGGCTCGACGCCCGTGGCGACGTGATCGTCATCGGCGCGACGAACCGCGTCGACACCATCGACCCCGCCCTCCGGCGCGGCGGGCGGTTCGACCGCGAGATCGAGATCGGCGTGCCCGGCGAGTCGGGGCGGCGGCAGATCCTCGATGTCCACACGCGCCGGATGCCGCTCGCGGACGACGTGGACTTGGACCGGATCGCGGGCCGGACGCACGGGTTCGTCGGCGCCGACATCGAGGGGCTATCGCAGGAGGCGGCGATGACCGCGCTCCGTCGCGCCCGGGAGTCGGACTCGCGGGCGCTGAACGACGTGACCGTCACGAAGGCGGACTTCGAGGCGGCGCACGCCAACGTCGAGCCGAGCGCGATGCGCGAGTACGTCGCCGAGCAGCCGACCACCGACTTCGCGGACGTCGGCGGCCTCGACGACGCCAAGGGGGAGCTCGAACGCGCCGTGACGTGGCCGCTGTCGTACGGGCCGCTGTTTGACGCCGCCGGCGCCGACCCCCCGACCGGCGTCCTGCTGTACGGCCCGCCGGGCACCGGGAAGACGCTGCTCGCGCGCGCCATCGCCGGCGAGAGCGGCGTCAACTTCATCCAGGTCGCCGGGCCGGAGCTGCTCGACCGGTACGTCGGGGAGTCGGAGAAGGCGGTCCGCGAGCTGTTCGACCGCGCGCGGCAGGCGGCCCCCGCGATCGTCTTCTTCGACGAGATCGACGCGGTCGCGACCGACCGGGACGCGGCGGGCGGCGACGGCTCGGGCGTGAGCGAGCGCGTCGTCTCCCAGCTCCTGACGGAGCTCGACCGGGCCAGCGACAACCCGAACCTCGTCGTCCTCGCGGCCACCAACCGGCGGGACGCGCTCGACCCCGCGCTGCTCCGCCCCGGCCGGCTCGAGACGCACGTCGAGGTGCCGGAGCCGGACCGCGAGGCGCGCCGCAAGATCCTGGAGGTCCACACCCGCGGGAAGCCCCTCACGGACGAGGTTGACCTGGAGCGCGTCGCCGACGAGACGGAGGGGTTCTCCGGGGCCGAGATCGCCTCGCTGTCGCGGGCGGCGGCGATGCGCGCCATCGAGCGCGTCGCCGACGAGCACGGCGAGGCCGCCAACGACCACGCCGACGAGGTCGGGATCACCGGCGAGGACTTCGACGCGGCGCTCGAGTCCGTCCGGCCCGAGAGCGTCTGAGGGCGCCGAGGTCCCGCGGGCCGGTCCCGTCTCCGGTCAGTCGTCTCCGCTCGACTCGGCGGCCGCGCCGTCCTCCGTTCCCTTCTCTTCCACCTCTCTGCCCTCCGTTCCCCCGTCGTCGGACTCGCCGTGATCGTGTCCGCCGTGCGCGCCGGCGTCTCCGAGCGCGCCGGGACCGAACTCGTCGACCGGGGTGACGCTGTAATCGACCGTGAGCGTGTCTTTCGTCGCGCGGACCTTGCCCACGAACGTCGATATCTCCGCGAGCTCGCCCTCCAACACGAACAGCTCCATGCAGTACTGCGAGCCCACGTGGCTGTGGAAGTTCGAGGCGACGATCCCCTCGTCCTCGTGGCGCAGGCGCATCATCCGCTCCTCGACGTTCGTCGTCTCGTAGTTGAAAAGCACCGTCACGACGGCCATGAGGTCGCGGTCCTTGAGCTTCGCGTCCTCGAACTCGCCGAGGAGGTTCCGGGAGGCCTCGCGGACGACCTCGCTGCGGCCGGTGTACCCGTGCTCGTCGGAGAAGTTGTCGATGCGCTCTAGCAGCTCCTCCGGCATGGACACGCTGACGACTGTCATATATTAAATCATACCGCGGAAGTTGTTAATCCTTGAGGTCCGGGCCGCCGCGTTCCGCTTCTCGCTCGGGCCGGTCGCCGCCTCCTCCGGTCCCCTCGCTGTCGCCGCCTGCGATCCGCTCGCCGAGCCACGCGTAGTGGTCGAGTAGGGCTGCCTCGCCCGCCTCGGTGAGCGCGTACACGTCCGCGATCCCCTCGGTGCGCCGGCGGAGGTGGCCGGCCTCGACGAGCGCCGAGAGCGTGCCGTAGAACGATCCCGGATCGATCCGCTCGTCGTAGTGCGATTCGAGCCGGCTCTTCAGCGACTGCGCGCGCAGCTCCCCGTGTTCGTACAGGAGCGCGCAGAGGTCGCGGCGGCGGCCGCTGTGGAACCACTTCGTCATGTGTCGCGAGTCGGCCCGCGGCGGCATAAATCGCTCACGACGCGTCGACAAGCTCGTCGAGCCGGCGCACGCGCCGGTCCCCGAGCACGCACCGCCCGCGCTCGTCGTGGCCGACGCGCTCGACGTGGACCGCGTCGAGGCCGGCGTTCCAGGCGGCCGCCACGTCGCTCTCGCCGTCGCCGACGTAGTAGCCGCGACCTCGGGTCGGATCGACGCCGAGGTCTCTCATCGCGGTCTCGATCGGGTCGGGGGACGGCTTCCACCCCGTCTCGTCGGTGCAGCAGACGACGGCGTCGAAGCGGTCGTCGAGGCCGACGCGGTCGAGGACTGGCTCGGCGAGGAACTCCTGACAGTGGGTGACGAGCCCCGTCGGCCCGCCGACCTCCTCGACGCGGTCGAGCAGCCGCGCGGCGTCGTCGTGGAGGTACGTCGCCTCCGCGCGGGCGACCGGGTCCTCGACGGAGTGAAACGCGGGCCAGAACGCCTCGGGGTCGACCCCCATCCCGCGGAGCGTCTCCGCGCGAGACCCGCCGAGACCGCTCCAGAGGACCCGCGCCTCCCGGTCCGAGAACTCGCGGCCCAGCCGGCCGCCGACGCGGTCGAACACCGCTCGGGTGTACTCCCACTCGGCGTCGACGAGGGTCCCGTCGAGGTCGAACAGGTGGAAGTCGTAATCGGTGACGGCCATACGGTGCACCCGTACGCCGGGGGCGGGCAAGTGCGTTGCGGGTGCGCGGGATCCCTGCTCACACCGACCGGAGCCGTCCGGGCGGCCGGCTTCCCCCCCTCGCGTCACTCCCGGACGTGGACCGACGAGCCGAGGTACTTTCGGAGGACCTCGTCGACCGAGTCGGCGTTGAAGCGGCCGAGGTCCGCGGCGATCGCGTCCGTCAGCGCGTCGCGGTACGCCTCGTCGGTGCGGAGTTCGCGGAAGTCGGCGGCGGCGACCTCGACGCTCGCGGCGTCCGCCAGTCCGAGGCGCTCCGCGGCCAGCCGCCGGAACGACGGCTCGTCGCCGACCTCGCCGCGCCACAGCCGGTCGCGGAAGAACAGCCACCCGTCGGCACCGGGGTCGCTCGCGGGGAGTTCCATCGTCGTCTCGAACCGGCCCGGGTCGACGGCGGCGTCCGCGGGATCGAGTCGGACGGCGACGCGGAAGACGTAGGCGGCCTCCATGCGTCGACCGTCGCCGGACCGATTCATAAAGCTACATACCGTTCGGCGTCGTGGACCCCGTCATGTGGCAGCGTCTCCGCGGCCTCGCCGGGCGCGCGTACCGGCGGCACCTCCGCCGCGAGATCGACGACGTCCCCGACCACGTCGCCGTCATCCAGGACGGGAACCGTCGGTACGCCCGCGAGCAGGGCGACGACGCTCCCGAGGGACACCGCGCCGGCGCGGACACCACCGAACAGGTCCTCGACTGGTGCGCCGACCTCGGCGTCTCGGAGCTCACCCTCTACGCCTTCTCCACCGAGAACTTCGAGCGCCCGGACGAGGAGCTGGAACCCCTCTTCGACCTGCTCGAACGCAAGCTGCGCGAGTTCGCCGACGCCGACCGCGTCCACGATGAGGGCGTCCGCGTCCGCGCCATCGGCGACGTGGCCCGGCTCCCGCCGCGCGTCCGCGACGCGGTCGAGTACGCGGAGCGGCGCACCGCCGGCAACGACCGGTTCACGCTCAACGTCGCGCTGGCGTACGGCGGCCGGACCGAACTGCTCGACGCCGCGCGCGCCATCGCCCGCGACGTGGACGCGGGCGAGATGGCTCCCGGGGACGTCGACGTCGAGACCGTCGAGTCGCGCCTGTACGACCGCCCGATCCGCGACGTTGACCTGATCGTCCGCACCGGCGGCGACGAGCGCACCTCGAACTTCCTCCCGTGGCACGCCAACGGCAACGAGGCCGCCGTCTACTTCTGTGCCCCCTACTGGCCTGAGTTCTCCGAGGTCGACTTCCTGCGCGCGATCCGCACCTACGAGTCGCGCGAGGAGTCGTGGCAGCGCGCACGGGCCGAGCGCGCGGTCGCGTTGGTGCGCGCGCTCGCCGAGGTGGAGTTCGCCGAAGCCCGCGCCGCCGCCGCCAGGCTCCGCGAGCGGATCCCCCGGCTCGACGGCAGCGACCTCTCCGACGACGCGCTCGACATCGCCGACGGTGACTCGGCCGGCCCGGCCGACGGCGAGTCCGCCGGTCGGATCGACGGCGACGGGCCCGAGTCGACGGGAGCCGACTAGGCGGCGCCGGGCGCGACGCCGCCCTCGTTCCGCGTCAGCAGGTACAGCGCGAACGACGAGAGCCAGTGCGACCCCGCGTAGTCGTCGGTGAGCACGTCCGCGGCCCCGGCCTCCGCGTGGCGGCGCGCCGCGTCGTCGAGGGGCTCCCGGAGCCGGTCCGCGGCCGGGCCGTCCCGCCCGTCGAGCGCGTCGGCCACTCCGGCGAGACACCACGCCCGGGAGACGTTGAGCCCGATCAGGTGTATCGCGGCGCCGTCGCCCTCGTCGGGCTCCACGTCGACCGGCGAACACAGCGCGTCGTGCGGCGGCGCGGCGAGGTCCGGGAGGAAGTCGTCGAGCCACGACGCGAATGGGTCCGGGTCGAGGACGCGGCGCATGAGGTCCGCCTCGGTCAGCGCGGGCGAGACGAAGTCCCAACCGACCGGCTCCGCGCCGACGACCGCGGCGGTGTCGTCCGCGTAGAGGCGGCGCGCCGCAGCCGCGGCCTCGCGTTCGAGGTCGGCGTCGCCGACGACCCGCGCGTAGTCGAGCACGCCGGCGAGCGCGAACGCGGTGTTGCCGTGCGTACCGACGCGGTGAGCGCGGTCGATCCCGAGGAACGACTCTCGGACCCCCTCCCGGACCCGCCCTTCCAGCGGGCGGAGGGTCTCGCGCCACGCGTCGGCGCGCGGGTCGTCCCACAGGTCGAGTTCGGCGGCGAGCCGGAGCAGCCACGCCCAGCCGTACGGCTCCTCGAAGCCGGGGTTCTCGTCGAGGTACGCGACCTCGCTCGCGACGCTCTCGGGAGCCAGTCGCTCGTCGATCCCGGCAGCGATATCGGCCTCGTCCGGGTGGTGCGGAACGAGCCGCAGCGCGCGGACGAGCGCCCAGTGGCTGTGGACCGCCGAGTGCCAGTCGAAGCAGCCGTAGAAGACGGGGTGGTCCTCCGACGGGGGCGGCGGCGCCTCCGGCCCCTCGACGGCGCCCCGATAGTGGGGGTACTCGGTCTCGACACCGTCGAGCGGGTGGGCGGCGAGCGCGGTCGCGACCGCGTCGTCGAGCGCGTCCGCCCGCCCGGATCGGAGCGCGTCCGGCGACAGCTCCTCGAAGGCGTTCATGCCGGTCGGTCGGCGGGGCGCCTGTTCAATCGGTCGGTCGGGTGCGGACCGGTCGCACGCGGCTCGGGAGCGCGAGGGAACGACTCGCGCCGCGGCGCTCCGGCGGCCCGGTCACGCGGGGTTCTTCCGCGTCAGGTCGCTGCCGCAGATCGGACACCGCTCCTTGTTCTCGTCGAAGGTGCGGTTGCAGCCGACGCACTGGAAGCGCCACTCGCGCTCCTCGGTGATCCCATCGCGCTCGATGGGCTCGACCGGGAGGTCGAGCCGCTCGGCGACGTTCTGCATCGCGTAGTCGTCGGTGACGAGCGTCCCGTGAAGCTCCAGCGCGGTCGCGATGAGCCGGATGTCGGTGTCGGACAGCTCAGCGGCGTCGCCCGACCCCTTCGCGGCCCGGCGGACTCGGTCGACCGCCTCGGGCGCCGGGACGTGAACGGTCATCCCGGAGCCCTCCATCGCGTCGAACCGGAGCGCGACCTCGCCTGTCAGTTCGTCGTGGACCGCCGGGATGGAGACCACGTCCTCGTCGGTCGTGTACTCGTGGATGAACGCGGACGAGTCGAGGACCTGCATCAGCGGGCGACGACGATGTAGTCTTTCACCGCCTGTACGTTCGCGACCGGGACCCGGAGCCGCCCCATCTCGTCGACGTCGAAGTCGACGCGCTCGCTCCTGAGCTGCTCGTGCGGGCTGACGAGCAGGTGGTTCAGCTCGCCGGACTCGAGGTTCATCGTGATGTTGTACAGGTCCCCGAGCTCCGTGCCGTCGGCGCTCATCACCGCCTTCCCGGAGAGGTTCTCCGCGAGGATGTCGACCATACCCGCACGGTCCCGGGCGACGGTCTTAAACGCCACGGGCCGTCCGACGGGCGACCGACGCGGACGGGCTCGGCGCCGGGCGCTCGGTGACTGGGCACCGGTTTCGCCGCCGCGGATCACCGCGGCGTTTTGAAAGGCTTAACTGACGGCCGGAACGAATGGTGGCTATAACCTTCTCGGGGCGATCACATATGACCGACCACACACACGCGGACACCCTGCGAACCCCCATCGTCGCCGTGCTGGGTCACGTCGACCACGGCAAGACGAGCCTGCTCGACACGATCCGCGGCTCCGCCGTCAGCGAGGGCGAGGCCGGCGCGATCACCCAACACATCGGGGCGACGGACATCCCGCTCGACACCATCTCCGGCATGGCGGGCGAGCTGATCGACCCGTCCGACTTCGACCTCCCCGGCCTGCTGTTCATCGACACGCCGGGCCACCACTCCTTCTCGACGCTGCGCGCCCGCGGCGGCGCGCTCGCCGACATCGCGGTGCTCGTCGTCGACGTCAACGACGGCTTCCAGCCGCAGACGGAGGAGGCGATAGACATCCTCCGGCGGACGGGGACGCCGTTCGTCGTCGCGGCCAACAAGGCCGACACGACGCCGGGGTGGAACCCGCAGGACGGCGAACCGATCCAGAAGAGCATGGAGGCGCAGTCGGAGCGCGCGAAGTCCATGCTCGACGAGAACCTCTACGAGATTATCGGCCAGCTGTCCGACGCCGGCTTCTCCGCCGACCTCTACTGGCGCGTCCAGGACTTCCAGAAGAACATCGGCGTCGTCCCGCTCTCGGCGCTCACCGGCGAGGGCGTCCCGGACCTCCTGACGGTCCTCATGGGTCTCTCCCAGCGGTTCATGAAAGAGGAGATGGCGATCGACGTCACGGGGCCCGGCGAGGGGACGGTCCTCGAAGTGAAAGACGAGCGGGGGTTCGGCGCGACCGTCGACACCGTCGTCTACGACGGCGTGATCCGGAACGGCGACACCATCGTGGTCGGCGGACAGAACGAGCCGATCGTCACCGAGATCCGCGCGCTGCTCCGTCCGCGGCCGCTCGCGGAGATCCGCACCGAGAAGGAGTTCGAGAAGGTCGGCGAGATCGGCGCCGCGGCCGGCGTGAAGATCGCCGCGCCCGACCTCGACCAGGCGATGGCGGGCGCGCCGGTCCGGGTCGTCCGCGACCGCACCGCCGATCAGGTCATCGAGGAAGTGAAGGCCGAACTCGCCGAGATAGAGGTCGAGACCGCCGACAACGGCGTCGTCGTCAAGGCGGACACGCTCGGCTCGCTGGAGGCGATGGCGAACGCCCTCCGCGAGGCGGAGGTCCCGATCCTGCGCGCCGAGGTCGGCGACATCGCGCCGCGCGACATCGCGGTCGCCGAGACGGCGAACCAGGACGAACACAAGGCGATCCTCGGGTTCAACGTCGACCTCCTCAAGAACGCGGAGTCGGACTTAGAGAACGCGGACGTGAAGCTGTTCAAAAACGAGGTCATCTACCAGCTGGTCGAAGACTACGAGCGCTACGTCGAGGAGAAGCAGCGCGCGCAACAGGAGACGGTGCTGGACAAAGTGGTCCGCCCGGCCCGCTTCCGCATCCTCCCCGACCACACGTTCCGGCAGAACGACCCCGCGGTCGTCGGCGTCGAGATCATCTCCGGCACGCTCCAGAACAACCGCAACGTCGGCTACTTCGAGGGCAACGAGTTCGAGCGCGTCGGCGACCTCTCCGGGATCCAGAAACAGGGCGACGACGTCGACGAGGCTCGCGCCGGCGAGCGCGTCAGCATCGCTATCGACGGCCCGACCGTCGGCCGCGGCATCGAGGAGGGCGACACCCTCTGGACCGAGGTGCCAGAGAAGCACGCGAAGATCCTCGAACAGGAATTAAAAGAGGAGATCACCGCAGACGAGCGCGAGGCCCTCCAAGGCTACTTGGAGACGCGCCGGAAGCGCGACCCCTTCTGGGGGAAGTGACTCCGACAAGACTCTTGTAATCGGCGTCGCCACGTCTGCCTATGGTCTCCCGAGAGAACGCGGTCATCCTCCTGTTCATGGCGGCCGGCTTGGCGCTGGCGTACGGCGGTCGCGTCGCGACGGGCCTGAGCGACACCGTCCTGATCGGCGTGCTGATACTGGTCGGCGTCGTGGCGCCGCAGGCGGTGATTGGCTACCTCGACGCCGAGAGCTCGGGGTGACGCGGCCCCGTCCCCTCCGAGCGCACCCGTCGATCGCGTGTCGCCGTTATGTGCGTCGAGCCCGTAACGGGGGTATGGAGACGACCGTGATCGAACACGACGGCGCGATGCTCGCGCGGCTGGAGGGCGACGACCGGGTGTTCGAGGTGCGCTTCGACGCGCTCGAACCGACCGACGTGACGCTGCGGTTCCGCCGCGACGGCGAGCGCGTCGGGAGCGTCTACAACGACGACGGCACGAAGCGAACGATGGCGCGCCTCACGACCGCTCGCGAGGGGACCGACTTCATCGGCGTCGAGGTGCCGAAGGAGTTCGTCGCCGAGGTCCTGGACACGGCGCTTGAAACGGGCCGCGTCACCGACGAGACCGCAGCCGAGGGGTATCGACTCCGGGTGCTCTGAGCCGACGCGCCGCGCCCCCGGAGTCAGGCGTACAACAGGATGATCACCGCGACGAACGCCAACTCGCCGCCGACGAGCAACGCGGCCAACAGCCAGGCCTTGTAGGTCCACAGCCACTCGCGGGCGTCCGCGAACCGGCTCCCGCCGTCCGCCTCCGAAGCGGCGCGGTACGCGGCGTCGACCCGCCAGCCCGTCTCCGAGTCGTACGTCGCTGGCACGCGGGTGCCGACGAGCTCGTCGACGTCGAGCGGCGAAACGCCCGCGGCGTCCAGAAATCCGAGGAATTCCTCGGACTCCTGAAGCGATCCGTCGCGGGGCGCGTCGAACCGCTCGGTGTGCGTGGCGTCGCCGTGCGGCGGACGCATCTCGACGACCACTCGGTCGCCGACCGAGCGTACCCGAGTGACGATCAGCGCGTTCTCCTCGTCGTTGAGGTACGCCTCGCGGAGCCGGCGCTTCACCTCCTCGTCGACGCCGGCGTCGTCGAGGTCGTCGGGGAGGGTCTCGGAGTCGGGGAACGCGTCGGCGTCCGCGTTGTCAGCGCCTTCGCGGTCGGCGGTCGTCGAGACGCTCTCGTCACCGCCGGATCGGTCCGCCATCGACCCGGGATTGGCGACGCGCTCTGATAAGGTCACGGCCGCTCCCCGAACGCGATACGTGACTGTCGTCGCTACGAGCGACCCCCTGACCGAGCATAGCGAAGCCCCGGCCGCTCGGCGATGCGCGGTCACCGACCCGAGCACGACCGCCGAAGCCCCGGCCGCGCGCCTCACGCCTCCCCAGCCTCGTCGCTGGCGCCGGCGGCGCCAGCGACTCCCTCGCGCGTGCGGCTCGGCCGCGAGGCGGCCTCGCAGGCACGCGCCACCGCACCTCGACTGTCAGCCGCTCACTGGAGCCGGTAGCGTAAGATCGCGGCGATACCGCCGAGGTTGGCGAGCTGCTCGCCCGGCGCGAACTCCGAAGAGAAGACGACCACGTCGCCGCCCTGCTGCTCGACCGACTCGATCACCGCGTTCACGTCGATCTCCCAGTCGCCGTCCCCCTGCCGCTCCGTGCGGAGGCGCTCGTCGACGACGAGCAGCGTCTCGACCGCGCCGAACTCGGCGGCCTCGGCGGTGTCGTCCGGGCCGTACGTCGCCTTCTCGCCCGTCGCGATGTTCTCGGTCAGCTCGTCGATGAGGCTCGCCTCCTTCGAGATGCGGGTCTCCTTCTGGACCTCGTCGACCGCGCCGCGCTTGAGCACCTCGTGGACGCCGCGGTCGCCGGCCGCGGAGGTGTCGACGGTGGTGATCCGGTCGGAGAGGTCGCGGAACTCCTCGTCGACGTAGTCGCGGGCGTCGTTCTTCGTGAAGCCGGGCCCGGCCAAGATTACGGCGTCGGCGTCGAGGTGCGCGAGCGCCTCGCCGAGTTCCGCGAACAGCTCCTCGCGGGGGCGAGAGAACTCGCCTTTGCCGGTCGGCTTCGTGAACGAGGCGTACTCCTCCGTGCCGTACTGCTGGACCGTGTGGACGTACGCCGCGCCCTCTTCCACGGTCGCGATGGCCACGTCGGGGTTCTCCGCGGCCTCGGTGGCCTCCTCCAACCGCTCCGTCTGGTCGGGCTTGAAGTGCTTCTCGACGGTTATCTCGTCGTGCTCCTCGACGTTGAGCGTGTGGTGGGCGTTGAGCTGGTCCTCCCGCGAGCAGCCGACGATGACGCCCGAGACGCGGAGGCGGTTGGCGAACCGCGCGAACTCCACGTCCTCCACCTGAAGGGTGACGAAGATGTGTTCGCGCTGCCCGCCGGTGTCCCGCATCTGGTCGTCGTTCCGCTGGATACGTCTGGTGGTGTCGCCCTCGACGAGGTCCCCGGGTTCGAGGACGTGCGCGAGGTGCCAGAGGTCGTCCACGTTCTCGGGGACCAGCGTGAGCCGTTCCCGGCCCTCTTCGCCGTACCCCCGCTCGGAGATGCGCATGTCCGAGCGTTCGCTCGGGACCGTATCAACTCTTGTCTTCCGCGTCGGAGAGCCGCGGCCCCCACACGAAGCCGCCGTCCGGGCCGGCGGCGTCGGGCTCGTCGGCGTCCGTCCCGTCCGGTTCGGCGGCATCCGCGTTGACCTCCGCGGTCGCGTCGGCCGGGTCATCTCCGCCCTCGATCGGCACGGTTCGACCGGTCTGGACCGCGGCCGGCGGCTCGCTCCGCATCGGCCGCCCGCCGTCGCCGGACACGGCGGGAACCGACGGGGCGTCGCGTTCGCGGCCGACCTCGGCAGCCGCTGTGCCGCCCCGAGCCGCCACCTTGCCGCGAGTCTCCGTGCCGCCCCGAGCCGTCGCGTTGCCGCGAGTTATCGCGTCGCCGCGGGTCGCCGCGTCACCACGAGCCGTCACATCACCGTGCGTCGCACCCGTTTCGCGGAGCGCTCGGCCACCGGCGTCCGTGGCGATGTGAGCCTCCGTAACGCCCGGCTCCGTCCGGCTGTCGGGGCCACCCGCCATGGCGGCGGCCGCGCCCCGTCCGTAGAGTCCGTGTGCGACGACGCGGACGAGGAAGGCGAGCGCGACGCCGACGACCAGCGGCGCTGTCGGCGCCGCGACGGCGTACCCGACGGCGAGCGCCCCGGCGGCGAGCGTCCACCCGGTGGCGTACGGGCCCGTCGCGGCGATGTCGGCCACCGTCTGCGGACTCAACCCGTCCCTGAGCCGCCCGGAGGCGGCGAACGCGGCGAGCGCCGCCGGGCGGACGTACGCGAACGCGAGGAGGTACGCCCCGACGAGGGCGGCGACGACGCCGACGGCCGCGACCGCGACGACCGCCGGCCCGCCCGGCCCGAGCGCCGACTCGACCGCCGTCGCTGTCGCCGCCGGGTCGACCGGCCCCTCGATGAGGGCCGCGACGACGCCTCCGGCGACCGCGAGCCCCCCCGCGAGCGGCGCGAGCAGCGCCGCGGACAGCAGCACCGACTTGACGCCGTCTCTGACCAACTCCCCCCACGCGACCAGCGAGGGCGTGCCCGTCGCCTCACCGGTCTGGATCGCGCTTCGAGTCACCCGGACGAAGTACCCCCGCGCGACGAGCCACGGCGCGAGCGCGACCGGCGCCGCCGCGGCGACCGCCGGGCTGACGAAGAGGACGCCGACGAGCCACGCCGGCGTCAGCACCCACGCCAGCAGGGTCACGGCGCCGCCGACGAGGACGACGCCCGCGGTGTCGTCGGTTCGGGTCAGCGCCGTCGCGGCCGCGGTGAGCATGTGACTACACACAGGAGCGGGAGCAGCATAAATGGTCTCCGGCCCGAGCGTTTATACCACTCCACGGGTTACACCAAGTTGGCCGCGCGGGACAATCGTGTGCCTCTGACAACCTATCTGCGGCCGCCACTCGGCGGTCGTCCCCCGCCCGCGGCTTTCGTCTGACCGTACCATCCCAGCGGCGGCGCCGCCGGCGTGTGCCGGTACCGATTTATCCCGTCCCGCCGACGGATCGGGTATGACCGGCGACGAGCGGACGGCCGACGTGGAGCCGGCGCTCCGCAGCTACGGCGTCAGCGTCGAATCGATCGACGGGGGCGACCCGCTGGAGCTGACGTACATGACCGCCTTCCCCGGCCGCGAGGTCCACCGCGGCGAGATCGGGCGCGCGCTCAACGCGCTCATCGACCGCGCGGAGGCCGACGAGTGGGACCCCGTCCGCGTCGAGGGCACGGTCGTGCGGTCTCCCGGCGATGTCCTCGGGACGTGGCACGCCGAGGCGGAGTGGTTCGAGGCGCTCGCGCGCTACGAGATCTCCGAGACGGAGTTCTCGGCCCGTGTGCTCGACACACTGAACGAGACCGAGGCGGAGGGCGAACCCCCGGGCGCGTCCGGCGGACCGGACGCGTCCGAGGCGGATCCGGAGGGCGACCGGTGACCCGCCGACATCCCGTCAACCGAGCGCAGCGCCGCCTCGCGCGCCCGGCCCGAGAGCGGTTCGCCACCCGGGCGGTCGCGTTCGACGCCGACGGAGCGACCTGTCGCGGGACGCTGTACCTGCCCGGCGGCGACGCCGACGACCCGCCGATCGTCGTGATGGCGCCCGGGCTCGGCGCGGAGCGCACCTTCGGTTACCCGGCCGTCGCGGAGCGGTTCGCCGACGCGGGCTACGCCGCCCTCCTCTTCGATCACCCGGAGTTCGGCGAGTCGGACGGCGACTCGCAGACGGTCGACCTCGCCCGCCAGCGCGCGGCGTACGAGGCCGCGATCGACCGCGCGGGCCGCCTCGACGACGCGGGCGACGACCTCGTGTTGTGGGGCGCGTCGCTGTCGGCCGCGCACGTCCTGACGCTCGCCGCGGAGCGCCGGGACGTCGACGCGGTCGTGGGCCTCGTCCCGATGCTCGACGGGCGCGCGATCGCCCGCCGACGCGGCGGGCGGTACCTGCTCCGCTCCGGCATCGCAGGGCTCCGCGACCTCGTCGGGCACCGGGTCGGTCGCGGTCGCACCGTCCCCATCGTCGGCGGGACGGACGAGCGCGCGGCGATCACGGAGCCGGGGACGAAGCGGAAGTACCTCGACCTCGTCGACCGCGAGTCGGCGTGGCGCAACGAGACCCCCGCCCGGTCGCTGCTCGGGCTCGTCGGCTACCGCCCCGTGACGCGACTCGACGAGGTCGACGCGCCGACGCTGCTGCTCGCGGGGACCGACGACAACATCGTTGACGCCGAGTCGGTCGCGGACGCCGGCGAGCGGCTCTCGCGCGGGACCGTCGTCACCATGCCCGCCGACCACTTCTCGGTGCTCGGCGACGACTTCGAGGGCGCGATCGGACACCAGCTCTCCTTCCTGCGCGACGCGCTGGAGTAGGTCGCCGCGGGAGAGGCGAACTCGGGCGTCGTCGCCCGCGCGACCGCTTAAGTGAGTCCGCGGCGCATCCCCGCCCATGACAGCCATCGCGATGCTGAGCGTCGCCCCGGTGGTCGAGGAGAGCATGGCCGAGGAGGTGGCGGCCGCCGTCGCCGCGCTCGACGACTTCGACGTGAGCTACGAGACGAACCCGATGGGGACCGTGATCGAGGCCGACGACGCCGAGACGCTGTTCGCGGCCGCGGCGGCGGCCCACGACGCGGTCGACGGCGACCGCGTCTCGACGGTCCTGAAGATCGACGACAAGCGGGCGAGCGACGGGACCGCGGACGAGAAGGTCGAGGCCGTCGAGGAACAGCTCGGTCGGGAGGCGAAGCGGGAGCGCTGATTCTGCGCTGGGGGCGGGCGGGCGACCGGGCCCGTCGTCACCCCTTGATGTTACAGACCGGGAACGTGCGGGCGACCTTGTCGCCGATGCCGAGCTCGTCGCTCACGCGGATCACCTCGTCGATGTCCTTGTAGACGCCGGGGGCCTCCTCGGCGATGGTGGCGCCGGACTGCGCCTTCACGTAGATCTGTTGGCCGTCTTCGAGGTCGTCCTGTACGTCGCCGCCCCAGAACTCCTGTTTCGCCTGCGTGCGGCTCATCAGCCGCCCCGCGCCGTGGGCGGTCGAGCCGAACGAGACGCCCATCGACTCCTCGCCGCCGCGGAGGACGTACGAGCCCGCGCCCATGCTGCCGGGGATGATGACGGGCTGGCCGACCCCGCGGTACGCCTCGGGCACGTCCCCGTTGCCGGCGGGAAATGCCCGCGTCGCGCCCTTGCGGTGGACGTACAGCTCGCGCTCCGCGCGGTCGACGGCCGCGTCGCCGACGGCCGGGCGCCCCTCGGCGTCGACGCCGACCTCGTGGGTCTCCTTCTTGGCGATGTTGTGCGCCACGTCGTACAGCAGCTCCATCCCGAGGTCCTCGATCGGGTCGGCGTCGAACACCTGGCCGAACGTCTCGCGCGCCTGATGCGTGATCAGCTGGCGGTTCACCCACGCGAAGTTGATACACGCGCCCATCGCGCCGTAGTACTCGTCGGCCAGGTCGGAGCCGGCCGGCGCGGCCGCGAGCTCCTTGTCGGGGAGCTCGGCGAGCAGGTCGTCGTGCTCCTGCTCGATCCGCCGGAGGTAGTCGTTACAGGTCTGGTGGCCCAGCCCGCGGCTCCCGCAGTGGATTAAGACGACGATGCCGTCCGCTTCGAGGCCGTACGCCTCGGCCACGTCCCCGCGGAACACGTCGGTGACGCGCTGGACCTCCAGGAAGTGGTTGCCCGAACCGAGCGACCCCATCTGGTTCCGGCCGCGGTCCATCGCCTTCTGGGAGACGTACTCCGGCCGGGCGTCGGGGCGACGCCCCTCGTCCTCGCAGCGCGCGAGGTCGCTCTCGATCCCGTACCCCTCCTCGACCGCCCACTCGACGCCCCGTTCGAGCGCGCCCTCGATCGCGTCGGCGTCGCCGTCTATCACGCCGCCGCCGCCCAGTCCCGACGGGACGGCCTCGAACAGCGCGTCGACCAGCTCCTCCTCCCGGCCGCGCACGTCGTCGTAGGTGAGATTCGTTCGCACCATTCTGACGCCGCAGTTGATGTCATAGCCGACCGCTCCCGGCGAAATACAGCCGGTTCGGGCGTCGATAGCGCCCACGCCGCCGACCGGGAAGCCGTACCCCTGGTGCCCGTCGGGCATACAGAGCGCGGGCTCGACGATGCCGGGAAGGTGAGTGGCGTTTTTCAACTGCTGGAGCGAGTCGTCGTCGCCAATCTCCTCGAGCAGCGACTCGCTGGCGAGGACCCGGGCGGGGACGTTCATGTCGCCCTCGCGGGGGATCTCCCAGACGTGCTCGCGCACTTTCTCCAGTCGGATCCCATCGAACTCGCGCGTTGTCATACCCGGCGTTCGACGCGGGGAGGCAAGGGCGTTGCGTCAGCGGGCGGCGACGCGAGCGAGTCCGTCGAGGTCGACGCCCGTCGGCCGACCGCGACCGCCTACTGGTCGAGCGGGTCGATCGGGAGCCAGCCGATCGCGCCCTCGGCGAGCGTGAACGCGGCGAAGACTCGGCCGAGGACGAGCCCGTACAGCAGGTGCGCGACCGCGATGACCGCGCCGAACTCGAAGCTGGCCGTCAGTCCCGGCACCGGGAGCGTCGGCACCGGCAGCGCGGTCGCGCCCTCGATCGCGATCGCGGCCGGCAACAGCAGGCCGCCGGTGAGCACGCCCAGCAGCGCGGAGTGGACGACGCCGAGCGAGAGGCACCCGCCGACATCTCCCCGGAGCTCCGCGAAGAAGGGGCGGTCGAAGACGGCGACGAACAGCGCACCGAACAGCGCGCTGTTGAACAGGTGGACGGCCCACCCGACGAGGACCGTCTCTACCCCGACCAGCGCGCCGATCGTCGGCATGAGCCCGAGACCGAAGTGTAACACGGCGCCCATCGCGGCGCCGGCCACGAGCCCGCCGCTCGCCCCCGCGCGCCACCGCCGCTCCGCCACCGTCGATCCGATCCCGTCGCTCCGCTCTGAGTGTGACATACGTTACCAATGTGCTCGATAACTATAATGGTTCCTCACGGCCGGCTCCGAGGCGGGGGGCACGGCCTCACACGTCGAACACGACGTACGCGTACCACTCGTCGCCGCGGCGTTCGAGAGCCATCTCGGAGTAGGTGACGGCCTTGATCTCTCGGGCGGCCACCGCGCCGAGCGGGACGCCGCGCGCGCTGGCCGCGAGCCGCCACTCGCCCGGCTCCGCGGGGTCGTCCTCGCCGTTCCCGTCGTCCGGTTCGGCGACCGTACAGCGGTGATCGGCCGGGAGCACGAGCCGCACGTCGCGCTCGTATATCAGCCGGTCGAGGTAGTCGAACAGCAGCGCCTCGCGGCTCTCGGCGGTGACCGTTAGCTCGAACCGCTCGCCGCCCGTCGCCGGAACGGACTCCGCGCTCGCGGCCGTAAGTCCGTCGGCGACCGCGGCGAACAGCGCCGAGGGGGTCTCGGCGGTCGCCTCGACGGCGACGTCGGCGGTGTGGTCGCGGAGCTCGTAGGTCATCGCTCGTCCACGCTTCGGCCGCCCTCGCGGCCCTCTCCGCCGGTCTTGTGGTTCTCTCCACCGCCCTTTCGACCCTCTCCGCCGCTCTCGTCGCGGGGCTCCTCCGCGTTCTCCGGTCGCCCGTCCGCCGGGAACCGGGCGTCGATGGTCCGCTCCGGCGCGCCGGGGCGGAGGTCATCCGGGTCGACGTCGTCGAGGTCGGCCGCGACCTCCTCCAGCGCGACCCCGCTCGTGACCAGCGCGCGGATCCCCTCGTCGACGGTCAGTTCGACGTCGACGACCCGGCGGTCGGGGACGAAAACGACGTGCCCGCCCATCACCGGGTTCGGGGCCATCGGCATGAACAGCGTTCGCATCCCGTCGCCCTCGCCGTCCGCGTGGTCCGCGATGACGTCGGGGGTCTCGCTCGTGACGAACGCGAGCGTGTACGTCCCCTCGGTCGGGAACTCGACGAGGACGACCTCGCGGAAGTTCCCGCCCTCCGAGTCGAGCATCGCGTCGCTCATCTGTCGGAACCCCTGGTAGACGGAGCCGACGCCCGGGACCCGCTCGACCGCGTCGTCGACGTAGTCGACCGCGCGCTCGCCGTACCGCGAGGACTCGACGCCGGCGCCCACGAGGAGGATCGCGGCCACGAACACGACCGGCGTCGCGACCTCGATCGCGGTCTCGCGGGAGACCGCGCCGATCACCGGGAGTCCGGCTCCCGGCGTCACGGCCACGACCGCCGAGGAGAACGCGTCGAGGTAGTCGTACACCGCGTTGAACGCGAACGCGAGCACGGCCAGCGTGATGACGGCGGGGACGATGACGGCGACGCCGGTGAGGAAGGCCCGTCGGAGCAGCTCGACCCCCGACGACTCGTCGGTCATTGATCGCGACCACGCGCGACCGCGACAAAACGTTTCCGTCGAGCGCTCGGCCCGCGCCGGCGTCCGCAGGCGGTCCGGGTACCGACCCGCCTCGGACCCGGCCTTCGATACGGTCCCGACCCGTTGAGAGCGGAGCTACCGCCCGCAACGGTCCCCGCTGGCGGTGGAGTTATATTCCGCCCGCGTGTTAGGTCATCGCAGTGAGCGTCAACGTCGAGAAACGGACCGACCCGCCCGGCGAGTCCGACTACGCGACCGCCGCGTGGGAGCTCAAAGAGCAGATTCGGTCCGCTGAGGGCGTCCTCCGACAGCGACGCGGCTTCTTCGTCGACGCGTACCGCCGGTCGACTGCCCACCTCCTCGTCGAGAACGACCGGCTCGTCGCGTTCGCCTCCGTCCGGCGCGACGGCTACATCCTCTTTCTCGCCGTTCACCCCGATCACCGCGGCCGCGGCCACGCCGAGCGCCTGATCGCCGACGTCGCGGAGAACCACCGGTCCGTCACCTGTCACGCCCGCACGACCAACCGGCAGGCGCTCGGCTTCTACGAGCACCTCGGCTTCGAGGTGATCCGCCGCATCGACGACTACTACGAGGACGGGGGCGACGCCTACTACCTCAAGCTCGGCGGCGAGTCGCTCCGCGAGCGGCTCTCGGGGTTCGTCGGCCGGTAGCTCGCCCCGTCGGTCCGCTCCGCTCGCCCCGGGAGGCCCGCCGAACCGACAGTAATTAGCGCCCGCCGCGAGGAGAGGGCGGCATGTCGCAACCGACTCCCGCGGACCTCGCGGCCCGGGTCCGCGACGGCGACCTCCGCTTCCACGAGCTGGAAGACCACGCCGACGCCGACGCCGCGGCCGCCGCGCGCCGGCTGCTCGTCGCGGAGGCGACCGACGCCGACCTCGACCCGCTCGGCGAGTACGCGTTCGACGCCGCGGCGGTCCACGGCTCGAACATCGAGAACACCCTCGGCGGGGTCCAGGTCCCCGTCGGCGTCGCCGGTCCGGTGACCGTCGACGGCGGCGCGGGGACGGCCGAGCGCTACCTGCCGCTGGCGACCACCGAGGGCGCGCTGGTCGCGTCGATCAACCGCGGCTGCTCCGTCGTCGAGGACGCCGGCGGCGCGACCGCGCGCGTGACGAAGAGCGGGATGACGCGCGCGCCCGTCTTCCAGGTCGCTGGCGTCGCCGAGGCCGAGGCGCTCGTCGCGTGGCTGCGCGACAACGTCCCCGCGCTGCGCGAGGCCGCGGAGTCGACGACGAGCCACGGCGAACTGCTCGACGTGACGCCGTACGTCGTCGGCAACAACGTGTTCTGCCGGTTCCGCTACGACACGAAAGACGCGATGGGGATGAACATGGCAACCATCGCGACCCGAGAGGCCTGCGACGTTATCGAGGCGGAGACGGACGCCTCGCTGGTCGCGCTGTCGGGGAACCTCTGTTCGGACAAGAAGCCGGCCGCGATCAACGCCGTCGAGGGGCGCGGGCGCTCGGTCGTCGCCGACGCGACGGTCCCACGCGAGACCGTCGAGGAGCGCCTCCACACGACCCCGGAGGCGATCGCTGAGATCAACACCCGGAAGAACCTCGTCGGCTCCGCGAAGGCGGGCGCGCTCGGCTTCAACGCCCACGTCGCCAACGCGGTCGCGGCGATGTTCCTCGCCACCGGGCAGGACGAGGCGCAGGTCGTCGAGGGGGCGAACGCGATCACGACCGCCGAGACGACCGCCGACGGCGACCTCTACGTCTCCGTCTCGCTGGCAAGTCTCGAAGTGGGGACGGTCGGCGGCGGGACGAAGCTCCCGACCCAGCAGGCGAGCCTGGAAATCCTCGGCGTCGCCGGCGGCGGCGCTCCCGCCGGCAGCAACGCCGACGCGCTCGCGGAGTCGATCGCGGTCTGCGCGCTCGCCGGCGAACTGTCGCTGCTCGCGGCGCTCGGCTCCCGCCACCTCTCGTCGGCGCACGCGGAACTCGGGCGGTAGTCGGGCGCCGCGGCCCGCAGAGCGCCCTCCGCCTCAGTCCGACCAGCGCGGGCAGTCGTCGCGGAGCGCCGCCCGCCCCGCGTCGGTGAGACGGTAGACGGTCTCTCCGGTCACGCGCTCGACGAGCCCCGCGGCCGCGAGCGCCTCCAGCCGCGACTCGACGTGGTCGGCGTACAGTCCCGTGTTGCTCGCGACGAAGGCCGGGTAGTCCGTCCCCACGTCGTCGAGGTACGCCAACAGCCGCTCGTCGGAGCGCGTCAGCGAGGGCGCGTCGAGGCTCTCTCCGCGGCCGTCGCCGTCGCTCTCTCCCGAGCGGCCGACCGGCTGTGCGTCGGGTGCGGTCATCTCACACGTGGTGACGTGTGACATAATAAAGGGCGTACCGGGGGTTCCCACTCGATGAGAGTCGCCAGGGGTCCGGCGGAACGTGTTCGGCCGCTAACCGATCCGTCGGCACCGGTTCAGTCGTCGGCGTCGGCCGGCGGCGTTCCGACCGCGCCGCCGCCGCGTCCGCCGTCGGACGAGCGGTTCGCGAGCAGTGGGGTCCCGTCGGCGCGGGGGCCGAGACGCGGGCCGTGCGGCCCGTCGTCGGGGTCGATCCGGCGCCGGGTCCGGTAGTCGGTCGAGCGCTCGACCGGGGTCCGGCCGATCGCCGTGATCATCTCGACGTAGTCGTCGAACGAGCGGTACTCGCCGTACTCGCCGCCCGCGCGGCTGGTGATCTCCTCCGAGAGGATGGTGCCCATGAAGTCGTCCGCGCCGCAGTTGAGGAGTTTGAGCCCGTGGGCGTCGCCCGACTTCACCCACGACGCCTGGACGTGATCGACGTTGTCTAAGAAGAGCCGCGCGACCGCGACCACGAGCTCGTCCTCGGCGTGCGAGGGGCCGGAGTCGACGACGCCGCGCCGGTAGAGCGGGGTGTTCTGGTGGATGAAGGAGAGCGGAACGAACTCCGTGATCGCGCCCGTGCGGTCTTGGAGGTCCCGGATCACCTTCAGGTGTTGCGCGCGGTGCGCGACCGTCTCGACGTGGCCGTACATCATCGTCGAGGTGACGTCGAGGCCGGCGGCGGCCGCGCCCTCCATCGCCGCCACCCAGTCGTCGGTGCGGATCTTCCCCGGACAGATCACGTCGCGGACCTCGTCGACGAGGATCTCGGCGGCGGTGCCCGGTGCGGAGTCGAGCCCGGCGGCCGCCAGCTCGCGGTACACAGACTCGTACTCCCAATCGGTGCCCCGAGAGGCGTGATACGCTTCCTCCGGGGTCATCGAGTGGAGGTGGACGCCGCCGACCGACATCGCGTCCAACTGCTCGACGTAGGTGCCCGGGTCGGTCGCGTACCGCTCTGGCGGCTTGTAGTTCACCTCGCTCGCGGGGTCGTCGTGCGCGGCGAGGATCTCGTGATGTTCCTCGTTCAGGGCGAACGCGGGGTGGAGCCCCGAGACGGAGCATACCTCGTAGATCCCCATGTCGAGGGCGTCTTCGACGACCGCGCGCGACTCGGCGGGCGGCTTGGTGAACCCCGCGTGCTCGACGTCGCTGTCTGCCTCGAACGCGTGCGCGGAGTCCTTGAAGTTACAGAACAGGCAGCCGGTGTTACACGCGGTGGTGACGTTGTTGTTCAGGTTGGCGACGAAGGTGACCTCGTCGCCCACCTCCTCGCGCCGGCGCCGGTCGGCGGCCTCTAACACCGCCTCCTTGCGGACGGGGTCGATCCCGGCCGCCCCCGTGCCGGTGGCGAGCAGTTCGGTGGCGTCGTCGACCGTCAGCCGAGCGCCGTCGCGGGCCTTCGCGAGCGCGTTCTCGAACGACTGGTCGGTCGCGGGCGCGGCGAAGTCGAACTCCTCCGCGCCGCTCACGGTCCCGCCCTCTCCGCCTCCGCTCGATCCGCTCGCGCCGGAACTGCCCCCCGAACTCATCCCCTAACGTTCCCGGTTCCACCGTGATAAACGGGAGGGTCGCGACAGCCGATGCGTCCCCGGCGGGTCGTTCGGACGCGTCGGCTACCGCCGAGCGAAGGGGGGACACGAGCGGCACAGACTGTCCGCGTTCGCACCGAATCGCTGTACCCTGACGCTCCGAGCGGAACGCGACCGGTCACAGAAGCCAACCTTTTATCCGCTGGACGCTAACCACACGTTAATGGACTCCGCGGTACTGCTCGATCTCCTCGGCAACGAGAACCGGCGGCGCATCCTCCGGCTTCTCGCCACCAAGCCGTGTTACGTCACGGAGATCTCGGAGTACCTGGACGTGAGCCCGAAGGCGGTGATCGACCACCTGCGGAAGCTGGAGGAGGCCGGGCTCGTCGAGTCGACGACGGACGACCAGCGGCGGAAGTACTTCCGGATCGCGCGCAGCCTCCGGCTGGAGGTGAGCGTCTCGCCGTACGGCTTCGGCGCGAAGAGCGCGTACCCGGCGAAGAACAGCCTCGACATGTCCGGTCGCTGTCCGCACCTCTCGATCGAGGGCCCCGACGGGTCGGGCACGACCGCCGACCTCGCGGAGCTCGCGGAGGAGTTCACCCGCCTCCAAGACCTCGACCGGGAGCTCTCGCTCGCCCAGCGGTGGGTCCAGGGCCGCGTCGAGGACACGCTCGCCGAGATCGACGAGCGGCTCGGCGGGCAGGCCGACAGCCGCTTCTTCGCGACCGTCATCGCCGCGGTGGTCGAGACCGACGGCACGCCCGCGGCGGTCGCCGACGAGGTCGGCGCGCGCGAGTCGACGGTCGCGGACGCCCTGCGGCGGCTCTCCGACGTGGGCGTGGTCGCCCGCGACGCAGACGGGTACCGGGTCCGCTGACGGCCCCCTCCCGTCGACCGGATCCGGCGACCGCGACCGTTTCCGGAACCTTTTGGCTCGCCGCCCGGAGACGACGACCGTGAGCCGTCTCAGAAACCTCTCGCTGTTCCTCGTCCTCGCCGCCGCGTGGGGCTCCGCGTTCGTCGCGATCAACGCGGGATTGGCGTACTTCCCGCCCGTGCTGTTCGCGGCGTTCCGGTTCGACGTCGCCGGCGTCGTCATGCTCGCGTACGCGGCGTACGCGGTCGACGACCCGGTCCCGCGCGGCCGGGACCAGTGGCTCGAGGTCGTCTCCGGCGCCGTGTTCATCATCGCCGCCTACCACGCCTTCCTGTTCGTCGGGGAGAGCGACCCGGCGGTGACGAGCGCCGTCGCGGCCGTTATCGTCAGCCTCTCGCCGGTGTTGACCACGGTGTTCGCCCGCGCCCTCCTGCCGGCGGAGCGGCTGACCGCGGTCGGCGCGCTCGGCCTCGAGATCGGCCTCGCCGGGGCGGTCGTCCTCGCGAACCCCGACCCCGCCAACCTGACCGGCGGCGGCACCGTCGCGAAGCTGCTCGTGCTGCTCGCGGCGACCTCGTTCGCGCTCGGCTCCGTCCTCTCGCGGGCCTCGGAGGCCGACATCGCCATCGAGACGATGGAGGCGTGGTCGATGCTCCTCGGCGCGGGGCTCACCCACCTGCTCGCGCTCGCGCTCGGCGAGTCGGTCGCCGACGCGACCTGGACGACGGAGTCGCTGCTCGCCTTGGGTTACCTCTCGGTCGTCGCCAGCGGGATCGGCTTCCTCATCTACTTCGACCTGCTCGACCGGCTCGGCCCGATCGAGATCAACCTCGTCTCCTACGTCGCGCCGGTGTTCGCGGCCGCCGTCGGCTGGCTCGTCCTCGACGAGGGGATCACCCCGACGACGGTCGCGGGCTTCCTCACCATCTGTGTCGGCTTCGCGCTGGTGAAACGCGACGCGATCCGCGAGGAGCTGCGGGCGGTCGGCGTCGCGGGCTGAGTCGGGGCCCCGACGGCCCCACCGACCGCCCGACAGCCGACCCCGCCGCAACCGTCTTGTCGGCGGGGCGACGACTTCCGGACCGTGAGCGCCGAACAGATCGACCCCCAGGCGGAACGCGTCGCCGCCCGACAGTCGCGGGTCCCGCTCCCGCACGGTCGCTACCGGCTGAAGCTCCTCCGTCGCCTGACCGACCCGCTGATGCGGATCCGGAACCGCGACCCGCCGAGCGTGGGCGCAACCGAGTCGCTGACCCTTCCCGGACCCGAAGACGACGACGCGCGGCGCGCCCTCGGCGACCGGGCGACGGTCGGCGACCTCGACGCGCGGCTCTACCTCCCCGCCGCCGAGCCCCCCTACCCGACGGTCGTCTTCTTCCACGGCGGGGGGTTCGTCCTCGGCAGCGTCGAGACCCACGACTGGCTCTGTCGGCACCTGACCCGGGAGAGCGGGTGCGCCGTCCTCTCGGTCGAGTACCGGCTCGCGCCTGAACACCCCTTCCCGGCCGCGGTCGCGGACGCGTACGCCGCCGTCGAGCGGGCCGCGGACGCGACCGAGCGGCTCCGCGGGACCGGCGACCTCGCGGTCGCGGGCGACTCCGCCGGCGGCACCCTCGCCGCGGTGACCGCCCTCATGGCCGCCGAGCGGGACGGCCCCGACATCGCCCGACAGGCGCTCCTGTACCCGGGGATCGGCGTCGACCCCGACCAGGAGTCGATGCGGAAACACGCCGGGACCGTCCTCTCCCGGGCGGACATCGAGTGGTTCTCGGCGGCCTACTACCGGAGCGACATCCACCGTCGGAACCCGTACGCCGACCCGATCAACGCCGGCGACCTCTCCGGCGTCGCGCCCGCGACGGTCGTCACAGCGGGCTTCGACCCGCTCCGGGACGGCGGGAGGGCGTACGCGGAGCAGCTCGTCGCCGACGGCGTGGCGACCCGATACGAGAACTACCCCGCGATGGTCCACGGGTTCATGACGATGCCGGAGGTCGACCGGGCGCGCGACGCGATCGCGAGCGTCGGCGGCGACCTCGCCGACGCCTTCGGCGACTGACGGCGTTCGACGACCGACGGCGGTCGGTGCCCGTGACAACCCGTCGCAGGGCGCCGGTGGAATTTATTCGGCGGGCGACGACGCTCACGACGTGTTCCCCGAGACCATCGAGACGGACCGGCTTCGGCTGGAGGTGCGGAGTCCCGAACACGTCGACCTCGACGAGTGCTATCGGATCTGCTCGTCCGATCCCGGCATCGACGAGGTGACCGAGTTCGTCACGTGGGACCCCCACGAGACGAAGAAGGAGACGCTAGAGTTCCTCGAACGCGGGCGCGAGCGCTTCGAGGACGCCGAGGCGGCGACGTACGTGATCTACCCCCGCGAGGGGGAAGACGGTGCGGGCGAGATAGCCGGCTTCGGCGGCTTCGGGGTCGACTGGGAAAAGCGGACTGCGACGCTCGGCACGTGGCTCCGCAAGCGGTTCTGGGGCCGCGGCTACTCCGGCGAGCGCGCCGCCGCGCTCGCCGAGGTCGCGTTCGCGGACCTCGACCTGGATGTCGTCGCCGTGGGCCACCACCCCGACAACGAGAAGTCGCGGCGCGCGATCGAACGGTACGTCGACCGTCTCGGCGGGCGACGCGAGGGGCGGCTCCGCAACGAGCTGGTCTACGCGGACGGCACCGTCCACGACGAGGTCCGGTACACGATCTCGCAGTCGGAGTGGCGCGAGGCGACGGCCTGATCCGACGGTGTCCGCCGATAGACGCACTCCTGCGGCCGTCGACGCGATCGTTTCGCGTCCCGATCCGACCCAACAAACACTTACGCCCGCCGAAACGATACCGGGCGCATGTCTTCGACAGCCAGCGGCGGATCGAGCGCGACAGGGGCGGAAAGGAGCCTCGGCCGCGGCGCGGTCGTCGGGGCGGTCGCGGGCGCGGTGTCGTACGTCCTCGGCTACCTGGTCGTCTACGTCACGCAGAGCGGCCGGGTCGAGGAGGGGCTCTCCGGGATCAACTTCTTCGCCGACCTGTTCGGCGGCGACACCATCTCGGTGTGGCGCGGCGTCGGCTGGGTGTTCTACAACGCGCACTTCGTGGACGTGAACGTGCCCTCGCTGATCGGCGCCGCCCGCTCGGTGAACTTCGTCGCGCAGAGCGACGCCGGGCTGACGTTCCTGTACGCCGTGCCGCCGCTGCTGCTCGTCGTCGCCGGGGTCGGGATAGCGCGCGCGGCCGGCGCGGCGACGCCGGTCGACGGCGCGCAGTCCGGCGCGCTCGCCGTCGTCGGCTACCTCCCGCTCGCGGTGATCGGCGCCTTCCTGTTCCGGTACGCCGTCGGCGACGGCGGCAGCGTCGCCCCGACGCTCGTCACGGCGGCGCTGCTCGCGGGGCTCGTCTATCCGGTCGTCTTCGGCGCGGTCGGCGGGGCCGCGGCCGGCGCCACGGCCGAGTGACTGGTGGATCAGTGAGCGACGGGCCGAGTGACCGGGAGAGCGGCGACGGGCGCGCCGGGTCGGCGCCTCAGTACGCCTCGTCCTCGGGGTCGAACCGGTCGCCGTACTCGCGGACGGGGTCGACCGGCTGCCCCCCGTCGGTCTCGGGCGCGACGTAGTCGATGAACGACTCGACGTCCGGCTCGCGGACGCGCACCTCGACGTCGATCTCACCGAGTTCGTCCGGATCGCCGACCGCGAAGTTGACGACGCCTTCGAGCGCCGCCTGCTTCTTCAACGAGAAGGCGAACCCGTCGTCGGTGCGGTTCTGTCGGAAGACGCGGCGGGCGGTGTCGAGGATCTCCTGCTCGTGGAGCACGTCGGAGAACGCGTCGAGGCTGTGCGTCTCGGAGACGAGCCGCCCGTCCTCGTGGACCGGCTCCGCGTCCGGGAAGACGTTCTCGACCGCGTCGGCGACCCGGTCGGTCACCTCCGTGTCGTGGACCGGCACCTCGATCCGAACGTCGACGCTGTAGATCACGCGCCGTCACCCCTGGCCTCGGCCGCCTCGGCGGCGTCGCCGTCCGAGCGGTCCGCGCCCTCGCCGTCGACGCCCAGCACTTCGCGGACGCGCTCGCGGAACGCCGCGAGGCTGTCGGTGTTGTCGATCTCGACGTCGGCGCGCTCCAACGTCTCGCCGAGTCCGAGGTCGATCTCGCGGGCGTCGCGCTTGCGGAGCGACGCCAGGTCCGAGTCGGAGTCGTCGCGGCCGCGCTCGCCCAGCCGCTCGGCGCGGAGCTTGAAGGGCGCGCGGATCGCGACGAGCGTGAAGTCGTCGCCGAACGCCTCGCGGAAGCGTTCGAGCTCGACGGTCGAGCGGAGACCGTCGACGACGACGGTCTCGCCGCGCTCGCTCTTGGCCGCCGCCTCCCGGATGCGCGGGAGCGTCCGAGCGGCGATGGCGTCGTCGCCCTCCTCCTCGCGGAGCGTGCCGGCCATCCAGCCGTGGTGTTGCGCCGGGTCGAGCCCGCGGCGGCGACACTCGGCGCGGACCACGTCGCCCATGACGACGACGGGGATGCCAGCCGCCTCGGCCACGTTTGCCGCCTCCCCCTTCCCGCTGCCGGGGAGGCCGACGGTTCCGATGACGTTCATTACCGGTCGCTACTCCGCTCGCGGACTTAGGTCTGCTGTTGGCCGGTGCTGAGCGGCCCGCCGCGAACCGCGGGCGTTTTTTAGACGCGGCGGATCAGAGTCGAGTGAGGGCACGTAGCTCAGCCAGGATAGAGCGTCGGACTTCTAATCCGATGGCCGTGGGTTCGAATCCCACCGTGCTCGCTTCGAACCCGTCGGTTCTCGGGTCGTCTGTCAAACACCCGAATTTGGGGTCGATCGCGTCTCTGCGATCGGATTGTTAAATCGTCCGAGACGCTGCGGTTCGGGTCCCGTTCCGCAGATTAACGGGTCCCTCGCACGCATCCGACTTTCACTGGACGCGGCGCTGAGATCGCCTACCCGTGTTGCGGTTCTCCGTGGACCGTCGACCGGAACCGGCTCGGCGGGACCCTCGTCCGGCAGGATCCGAAATCGACCGTCGACCGCGACGGAAACGATACCGAGCCCGGCGGTGTCGACACGACGTCTCTCGAACCACCGATACGGAGCAGTATCGGGCACGCTCGCCCCCGCCACGACCCGGACGGCATCGCCCGCAACCTCGCCAAAGCGGAATCACGGACCTCGGCGTCCTCGATCGATCCCTCGTCGTCGAAGACTGTTGGTGGAACAGGTAGCTGCGGCCTCAGAATGACCTGCGCCTGTACACCACCCCCGGTCAGCGGTGGCCGGCACACCTTGCGCGTGAATCCCGGTCTCATTCCGTCTGGACACAGAGAATCTATCTGGCACCGGATTCTAGCCCGCCGTGAACTCAAAGAAGGCGAATGGATGCGGTCGAGGGGTCGATTTCGACCTCACCGCCGATCGGGATGGGACACGTCGGGTACGTGTGTCCGAACTCGCAATTGAAGACAACGGGAGCGTTCGGATTGTACGTCTCGAACGCGTCACTAATCGCCTCGCGCTGGCGCTCCCGATACTCCGCTCGCCACTCTCGCGGATTCTCTTCGAGGTGTGAGCGAGCGGCGGGGCGTCCGACAAGCACACCGTCGAATCGTTCGAGAAGGCCGCGCTCGCCGAGTGCGCGAAGGTTCGCACCGACGACGGCCGGGTCAGGGACCAATTCGCTCGTCTCTAGCGCGAGGACAGTACCGGTCAGCGCGTCGGGGTCGGGCAGGTACCGATCGGCGAGGAACTGTTCGACGAGGACTGCGTAGCAACCGCCCCAGATCCGACCCGAGACCGCCTCTTCACCGCCGCGCCAGATCCGGCCGTCGGATTGTTCGATCTCGCGAGTAGTCTCGACCGACTCCGGATCTTCCCAGTCCCCGGCCTCGTCAGTGAACACCTCTGCTTCGGTCCAGTCGCCGATCGAGTCCTCGAAGAGCGCACGCCGCAGGTACTCCTCCGTGTAATCGAACATCTCTCCGTCCATCGCGTATTCGAGCAGCGTCGATCCGCCGTAGTACGAGACGATCCCCTGGTTCCAGAGGAACAGGGCCAGGTTCGTGTTGTCTGAGTACCCGTAGAACCGGGTCGGGTGTTCACGGAGTACGTCTCCGTCGAGATACGGGAGGATCGTGATCTGGTCGTGGCCTCCGATGTTTGCGATCACGGCTGAGACGTCCGGGTCGCGGAATGCGTTCATAACCTCCTCGGCGCGTGCCTCCGGATTGTCCGCAAGCCACTCCGGGTCGGCGGTCGCGGTCGGATACTCCACCGGATCGAGGTCGAAAACGTCGCGCATTCGCTCGAGACCGAGTTCGTAGACGAACCGCGCAGATTCGGGTGCGTTCGACGCCGGCGCGACGACCGCGACCCGATCGCCGGGTTCGACAGGGGGCGGAGTGAGGAACTCAGACACGACTGGGATCTACGAAGGACGTCATATATCTTTTATTCACCCGTGTGCCGCAGTATCAGGAATAATCGGGAGACTGGCACGAGACGCACGAGTGGACGCCCGATACCCGCTTCTCACTGCGCGAATTAAGCGTCGAGACGGTCTCCGTCCAGATTCACACGGCAGATCGCCCCGCAGAACACGGGAGAGTACAACGCTTGCGTTCTGCGTTCGGCACGCGCTCAGCGGACTCTCAGCGGGAGAGGGTTCAATTGCGCCGTGATAACGAGTCCAACGTCTCGTGAGCTACCCCTTCCGAGAGCCATACGCCCAAGTGCTCGCTCACCGCAGTGACACACGTGTACCGACGAGACCTCAGAGACACCGACTACGACGGGCTGCTCGCCGACATGGCCGTCGCAGACCGCGTTGTCCAAGCCACGGTCGGACCCGACGGGCGGATCGCGTACGCGAAGAACCGCGAGCTGACCACCGACGTCTGGCTGGCGACCGACGGCGAGGACCGCCGGCTCACGAGCCGGGGGGCGTCGGCCATGCGCTACGAGCGCACCGACGCGCGGTGGCTCGACTGGAGCCCCGACGGCGACCGGATCGCCTTCGTCACCGGTGACGCCGAGCTGGCGACCGTCGACGCCGACACCGGCGCGGTCGAGGTGCTGACCGACTTGGAGGGCGGCATCTCCGGCCTCGCGTGGGGCAAGCCCGGGATCGCGATCGTCACCGACGCCTTCTCGCGGGCGAGCCTCGCGGTCGTCTCCCCCGACGGCGACCGGATCGAGGCGATCGCGACCGGCGAGTACCTCTACGCCGACCCGCACTGGCAGGGCGACAGCGTCGTCGCGACGCGCTCGGCACACGCCGACCTGTTCGACTACGAGGCCGCGCTCGTCCGCGTCCCGTTCGGTGGCGACGGCAGCGGGGCCGTCACCGAACTGTTCGCCGAACCGGGCGTCCGGGCGGCCTGTCCGCGCCCGCGACCCGGCGACGACGAGGCGGTCGCGTTCGTCCACGACGGCAGCGGATACGACGCGGTGTACGGCGTCGGCGGCGACGAACCCGCGGCCGACGGGAGCGACTCGCCGACGCCGATCTACGGCGTCCCGGAGACCGAGATCGCCGCGCCCGAGTGGAACGACGCGGGCGACAGGCTCGCCGTGACCGCCACCGCGGGCGGCCGGACGCACGTCCACGCGGTCGACGTCGACGGCGCGCTCGCGGACGCCGGCCCCGGGACGGGCGCCGACCCCGACGCGGCCGCCGACGCGACCGCCCTCGCGACCAGCGACGCGATCCACGGCGCACCGCGGTGGGACGGCGACCGCGTGCTGTCGGTCCGGGAGACGCCGACCGAGCCGCCGACCGCGGTCGACGCGGCGACCGGCGAGCGACGCACGCCGACGGCGACGGCGGGGCTGTCGGAACGGCTTCCGGCCCCGGAGGCGTTCACCTACGACTCCGACGGGACCGGGGTCAACGCGGTGGTCCACCCGCCCGCGTCGGCCGCCGAGCCGGACTCCGTCCCGCTCCTCGTGAAGCCGCACGGCGGTCCGACCGCCTTCGACGGCTTCGGTTTCGACCACCGGGCGGCGTACTTCGCGGCGCTCGGCTACGCGGTCGTCCGCCCCAACTACCGCGGCTCCGACGGGTTCGGTCGGGCGTTCCGCATGGCGAACGACGGCGACTGGGGCGGCGGCGACCTCGACGACGTGATCCGCGCCGCGGACGCGACGGCGGCGCGCTACGACGCCGTCGACGGCGACCGCGTCGGGATATTCGGCGGCTCCGGCGGCGGGCTGATGACCGTGAACGCGCTCGGCAACAGCGACCGGTTCCGCGCCGGCGCCGCCTTCTACGGCGTGTACGACTACGAGTCGTTCGTCGACGACACCGACGACGTGGGGTGGCAACTACTCAAGCGCGAGCTGGGCGACTTCGTCGCCGACCTCGACGCCTACCGCGACGCGAGCCCGATCCGGGCCGTCCCCGACATCGACGACCCGCTCATGGTGCTCCACGGCGAGGAGGACGCCCGCGTCCCGATCAGCCAGTCGGAGCAGCTCGTCGCCGAGCTGGAGAAACACGACGCCCGCCACGAGCTCCGCCGGTACGAGGGCGAGCCGCACGGGTTCGGCGAACTGGACCACGTCCTCGACGCGTACACCCGTGTGGCGGACCTATTCGCGAAGTACCTGCGTCGGCTCCCGGACGACGGGAGCAGTCGGCCGTACGAGCCGCCGGAGTAGGCCCCGACCGGCGCGCCGACCGTCGGCGATCGCGGCGCGCTCCGAACGTCGGCGATCGCGGCGCGCTCCGCGCCCATCGGCCCAGGCCTCAGTCCGCCGCTGGCGGCGTCCCGAGGTACTTCTCGTTGAGTTCGTACTCGCCGTCGTCGCCCTCGACGAGGTACTCGCCGTAGTAAGGAACCCGATTGGCCACCACCTCCTCGAACGTCTCCGCGATCTCCTCGCGGGTCATCTCGCCCATCGACCGGAGGTCGTCGTTGCGGTTGAGACACCCCTTCAGGTACCCCTCGTGGGTGACGCGGACGCGGCCGCAGTTGGCGCAAAAGTCCTCGTTCTCGACGGGGTCGACGATCTCGACCATGCCGCCCGTCTCGTCGTCGCTCGCCTCGCCGACGAAGTAGCGCTTCCGGTCGTGCATCTCGCGGTGTTCGACGCGGTCCGCCTTCTCGGCAAGCCAGTCGTGGACGCGCCCGATGTCGACGTTCCACTCCGGCTTGCCGGTTAGCTCCGGCATGTACTGGATGAGCTGGAGCTGGAGCCCCTCGTTGTCGGCGACGTGCTCGACCATCTCCTCGACGTAGCCCGCGGTGTGCGTGAACACGACCATGTTGAGCTTCACGGGGTCGAGCCCGGCCTCGACCGCCGCCTTCACGCCTTCGAGGACCTGCTCGTAGGCGCCGGACTTCGTCACCTCGGCGAAGTCGTCCGGGTCGAGCGCGTCCTGCGAGACGTTGACGCGGTCGAGGCCGGCGGCCTTCAGGTCCGCGGCGCGCCCGGGGAGGAACGTGCCGTTCGTCGTCATCGACACCTCCATCGAATCTGGCGTGCGCTCGATGATCTCCTCCAGGTCCTGCCGGAGCATCGGCTCGCCGCCGGTGAACTTCACAGCGTCGACGCCGTATCCCTCGACGACCTCGAGGAACCGGACCACGTCGTCGGCGCTCATCTCCGCGTCGCTCGGCTCCATCGGCCCGCGCGTATCGCCTAACCCCTCGTTGTGACAGTAGACGCAGTCGAAGTTACACCGGTCGGTAAGCGAGATCCGCACCCCCGTCACCTCCCGTCCGAAGTCGTCCGCGAGTGGGCCGGCCATGGAAGACAGGAACGACCACGCGCGCTTAAATATCCGGGTCGTTCGTGCGGATAGGTAACGTTTGCCGGTTACGTCCAAGCCGACGTGCGGCCGACCGACGGTTACGTCGAGACCGGTGAGCGGCCGACCGACGGCAACGTCGAGACCGGTGAGCGGCCGACCGACGGTTGCGGTCCGAGTCCGCGCAGCGGTCACAGCGACACGCGCAGTCCGTCGGCCGCGGCCCGTACCTCGCCGTCGAACCCCGCCTCGCGTACGCTTTCCGTCATCTCGCGCTCGCGGCCGCCGGTGTGCGGGTAGAGGTGCGAGAGCAGGAGCGTCCCGACCTCGACGTCCGCCAGCGACTCGCCGAGGCTCATCGGCGTCGGGTGATTCGACACGTCGACGTCATCTGGGAACGAGCAGTCGTGGACGAGGCAGTCGGCGCCGTCCGCGAACCGCGCCATGCCCGCGAACGCCTCGGTGTCTCCGGAGAGCGCGAGCGGGCCGTCAGCGGCCGCGGCGTCCGAACTCGGCGGCGAGAAGCGGTAGGCGAACCCGTCCATCGAGTGGCGCGTCTCCCGGGCCGTCACGTCGAACCCGCCGGCGGCGAACGGGCGCGCGCTCGACACCTCGCGGACGGCGAGGTCGATCCGGCCGTCGAGGTAGTCGTGAACGCCGAGCAGGCCGTCGACGAGCGACTTCGTGCCCGCGGGCCCGACGACTTCGAGGTGTTCCTCGCCGGCGAGCCAGCGGGCCTTCAGGAGCGGCAACAGCGCCGCGACGTGGTCGAGGTGGTGGTGGGTCAGGAGGACCGTCGAGACGCCTTCGTAGCCCGTGTCGGTCCCCGCGAGCCGCTGGAGGACGCCGCTGCCGCAGTCGACGAGCAGCGATCGGTCGCCGTCGTCGAGGAGGTAGCCGGCCTGCGCGCGGTCCGGGACCGGCATCGCGCTGCCGGACCCGAGCACGGTGAGTTCCATGCCGACGGGTCGCGGCCCCACCCACCTAATTGGCTCGGCCGCGCGGCGGTCGACCGTGGTCGGCTCCGGTCCGATCGGACTCGCTCCGAGGGGCGGGTCACTTGATGAGGAACACCGGAACCGACGCGTCGTCGGCGACGCGGTCTGAGACGCTCCCGAGCGACCGAATCCGCTCGCGCGGCGACTTCCCCTCCGGGCTCATCACGATCACGTCGATGCCGGCCTCGTCGGCGTACCCGACGATCTCCGTGTCGGGCGTCCCGTGCGCGACGTGCGTCTCGGCGTCCAGCCCGGCCTCGGCGGCCGCGTCGGCGACCGCCGCGACGGCGGCCTCGCCCTGCGATTCGAGGTCCTCGACGACCTCGTCGTGGAGGTCGCCCGAGTTGGCGGCCGCGATCCGCCGGTCGACGACGTACAGCGCGTGGAGCGTCGCGTCGTGGTCCGTCGCGAGCCGGACCGCGTGTTCGAGCGCGCGGTCGACCGCCTCGCTCCCGTCGGTCGGAACCAGTATCTCGTCGTACATGCGTCGTCGTTCGCCCGGCCGAGGCTTAACCGTGGGGCCTCGGGGCCGGACTCCGGGAGCGCCGCGCCCGTGCTAACCGCCGGGCGCGAAGCGCGCTACTCGCCGCGCCAGCGGCCGCCGATCTCCTCGCGCCGCATGCTGTTCGCCTCGCCGTCGCGGAAGACGCTGACGCGGCCGGTCTCCTCGCTCAGCGTCACCGTCGCCACGACCTCCGGGCGGACCGAGGTCTCGATGGCGCTCATGTGCCGCGACCCCATCCACGGCTCGTAGCTCACGTCGTCGACGAGATCGGTCTCCTCGTCGCGGGTGCCCAGGTCGCGGAAGCGGACCATCTGGGCCTCGATCTCGCCGTCGACCGCGACGACGACGCCGCCGTCCTGCGCGACGCTCACCGACTCCGCCGCCGTCGCGAGCGCGCCCCCGTCGAAGACGGATGGGGCGGTGTCGCGGGGCCAGCGGTTGTCCCCCATCGGGTCGGCGTACGCCCCGTAGTCGCTGTCGCCGATGACGGCGAAGTACAGTCCCGGCCCCTTCACGTGCGGTTCCTCCCACCCGTCGAAGGAGACGCTGACGTGTTCGGCGCAGTACATCAGCCGGTCGACGACTTCGCACACGCGCTCGTGGTCGCCGTAGTCGATGGCGAGGTCGCTCATCGCCGTCGGTCCTCCCGGTTCGGTCGCCCGCCGCGATTGCCGCCGTCGGTCACGGTCGAGCAAACGAGTCCCCGGTATATAAGAGCCACCGAGTGGGGCGGCGTCGCACGGCCGCCGCGCTCGCCCCGGGAGCTCGCTATCGCCGCCACTCCGTGAACAGTCGCGTGTCGAACCGGTCGGCACGGACGAGGCCGACGCCGAACGCGGCCGCGACCGCCGCGGGCAGGAGGTTCCCGAACCAGACGTTGATCCCGCCCCAGAGGATCACGAAGCTCACCATGTCGTCGAGCATGAACTCGCAGTCGCGCAGCCGGTCGCGGATCCCGACCGCCGCGAAGGCGCGGTCGAGCGTGACGACGGCGACGATCGCCGACAGCACCCACCCGGCGTAGTTCGAGAGGGGCACGCCGTAGAACGGTCCGCCGCCGAAGTTCCAGAAGCCGAGCGACACTGCGCCGGGGTCCAACACGACGTCCATCGCGACGACGACCGGGATCACCGTCGCCAGCCGGACCCACACGCTGTCGGCGCGCGGGCCGAGCAGCAGCAGACACAGCAGGTAGGCGTTCATCACGAGCGGGATGAAGAAGACGGGAAGCGCGACCGGGACCCCGCCGAGCATCGGTCCGAGGTCGACCGTGTACGCGAACTCCCCGTACGGCCACCCGGTGGCGACGCCGACCGACTCGATGAGGTACGTGTACGCCATTAGGACGCCGATCCAGCCGAGCGCGCGGCGGTCGATCGTCGGCAGCACGCCGACGACCAGCGGCGAGCGCATCACGATCACGCCGAACAGCACGAACCACGGGTGGAACGCGAACGGCTCGGGCACCCACCCCTCGGCGCTGCCGACGAGCGCGATCGCCCCGACGAGCGGGAAGACGACCGCGATGGTGAAGCGGTTCTCACGGACGAGCCGGTCCAGCAGCGCCTCGGCCTCGTTACGCGTGTCCGGCGCGCGCTCGCGGAGCGCGTCGAGCCGAGAGCCGGTCGTCGCGGCGGCGGTCGTCCCGGCCGATCCCGCCCGGTCGCCGTCGCTCACGGTAGCGCCTCCCAGAGCGGGTACACCCGCCAGAGGCCGCCCATCGACAGCAGCGTGCCGACGACGGTGTTCAGCGCCGGGAACCACCAGTACGCGCGGTCGACCGAGACCGACGAGCGCGCGACCCACGCGACGAACAGCGGGTACACGCCGAGCAGGGCGCCCAGCCGCGGGTCGACGAGCCAGAACGCGGCGGCCGCGGCGGTCCACACCCCGAAGCAGTAGGCGTACGTGCGCGCCTCGCCGAGGACGGTCGCGGTCGTGTCGATCCCCGCCGCGCGGTCCGGCTCGATGTCCGGGATCGCGGAGAACGTGTGCATCCCCATCGTCCAGAGCCACGCGCCCGCGAGCGCCGCGAGCGGCGGGTGCGCGCCCGCAACCGTCGCGTACGCCGCCGCGCCGGGGAGGACGTACAACCCGTTCGACAGCGAGTCGAGGAACGGCGTCGTCTTGAACCGGGCCGGCGGCGCGCTGTAGCCGACCGCCAGGGCGAGGAAGCCGAGCAGGTACGGCCACGCGACCCGCGGGGTGATCGCGAGCGTCGCGAGCCCCAGCGCGCCGGACGCGACGACGGCGACCGAGACGAACCGGCTCCCTCGCCAGCGCGCCTCGCGGCCCTCCTTCTTCGGATTCAGCTCGTCGATGTCGGCGTCGAACACGTCGTTGACGCCGTAGAGGAAGACGTTGGCCGGCACGAGGAAGTACGCCGCGAGCGCGACCGTGACGGGCGTGAACAGCCCGCTCACGTCGCCGATCCCGTAGGTGACGCCGACGGCGACCGGCCCGGCGAGGTAGAGCCAGAACCGCGGCCGCGACAGCACCAGCAGGTACCGGAGCCCCTCGCCGCCGCTTCTCGCGGGCCGGTCCCCGCCCTCGGCGGTGGCTCGCTCGCCGTCGGTCGCCGGTCGATTCTGGTCGCTCACGGCGGAGATCACACGTCGTCGCCGGCCATCGCTTCCGCGGTCAGCCCCCCGCTGATGAGACACATCGGGACGCCGATACCGGGCGTCGTCGTCGATCCGGTGAAGTACAGCCCGTCGACCGCGTCCGAGGTATGCCCGGGCCGGAGCAGCGAGGTCTGCGTGAGCGTGTGCGCCAGCCCCAGCGCGCTGCCCGCGTAGCTGTTGTACCGGTCCGCGAAGTCGTCGACCGAGAACGTCTCCTCGACGACGACCCGGCCGCAGAGGTCGGTCCCGGTGTTCTCCGCGATGTCGTCGATCACGAGGTCGCGGTACCGGTTGCGGATCTCGGGGGTGTCACGGATCCCGGGCGCGATCGGGACGAGCGCGAAGAGGTTGCTGTGGCCCTCCGGCGCCACCGTGTCGTCGGTCTTCGAGGGGACGCAGAGGTAGTAGGCGGGGTCGTCGGGCCACTCGGGATCGTCGAATATCTGTTCGAAGTGTTCGTCCCAGTCGGTCGGGAGGACGAGCGTGTGGTGTTCGAGGTTCGGCACGTCGCCCTCGACGCCGAGGTACAGTAGGAACGCGGAGGGCGCGTACGTCCGCGACTCCCAGTACTCCTCGGTGTACTGCCGCTTGCGCTCGGGCAGCAGTTCCTGTTCGGTGTGCGCGTAGTCGGCGTCGGAGACGACGCGGTCGGCGAGGTAGCGCTCGCCGTTCTCGGTGTCGACCGCGAACGCGCCGTACCGCCCCTCGATCCCCGTCACCTCGGCGTCGGTGACGAAGTCGACGCCGAGGTCTTCGGCGAGTTCGACGATGCCGTCGACGACCGCGCCGATCCCGCCGTCGGGGTAGTAGACGCCCATGTTGTAGTCGACGTGGCTCATCAGGTTGTACAGCGCCGGCGTGTTCGTCGGCGAGCCGCCGAGGAACACGAGCGTGTACTGCATCAGCTGCTGGAGCTTCGGGTGGTCGAAGTAGTCCTCGACGTGCCCCTGCATCTTACCGAGCAGCGAGAGCCCCCACGAGTAGCGCATCACGTCGGTGTCCACGTAATCGCGCAGCCGCGGGCGGTCCTCGTACACGAAGTGTTCCATCCCGATCTCGTAGGTCCGCTTGGACTCCTCGAGGTACGCGTCGAACGCCTCGCCCGCGCCCGGCTCGTACGACTCGAAGATCTCCCGGTTCGCATCGCGGTCCGGCAGCACGTCGACCTGATCTCCGTCCTTCCAGAACACGCGGTAGTGTGGGTCGAGCCGCTCCAGCTCGTAGAACTCGTCCGGCGACCGCCCGAAGTGCCCGAAGAAGCGCTCGAAGACGTCGGGCATCAGGTACCACGACGGCCCCATGTCGAACTGGAAGCCGTCGACTTCGAGCCGGCTGGCGCGGCCGCCGAGCTGTTCGTTCTTTTCCAACAGCGTGACGTCCGCGCCGGCGTCCGCGAGGTAACAGGCCGTCGAGAGTCCGCCGAATCCGCCGCCGATAACGACGACGGACTCGCCGGCAACGCCGTCGATGTCCGGGACCACGTCCATACGCGATCCTAGGGACGGCTCCGGTATAAATCCGGTCAGACGCGTCGCGGGAAGGTCCCTGACACGTTCGGTCGGCGGGGCTCGCGACGGCATCGCAGCGGTCCGCCACGGCGACGGGAGCGCGCGAGCGGAGCGGCGGGGGCGGCCGGAGTGGATACCACTAAGTCGCCGACGCGCGTACTCCCGTTCACATGGATCTGACGGTCGCGATCACCGGAGCAACGAGTGGGATCGGGCGGGCCGTCGCCGAGGCGTTCGTCGACGAGGGGGCGTTCGTCGCCGTCTCCGGACGCGACGGCGCGGCCGTCGATCGGACCGTCGCGGCACTGAACGGCGCGGGCGACGACCCGGACGGCGACGCCGAGGGCGACGCGGACGCCGGGGACGGCTCGCCGGCGGACGACGGCGGGACCGCGTGGGGCGACCGCGTCGACGTGCGCGACGAGTTCGACCTCGAACGCTTCTTCGAGCGCGTCGCCCGCGAGGCCGGCCCGGTCGACGTCGTGTTCGCGAACGCCGGCGTGTTCCACGGCGCGCCGGGCGAGCGGCCGACGACCGAGGTCACGTACGCCGACTACGACGACACGATGCGCACGAACGCGCGCGGCGTGTTCGCGACGATCCGCGAGGCCGTCCCGCACCTGACCGACGACGCGCGCGTCCTCGTCCCGTCGGGCGCGGTCGCCGCCGAGTCGAAGCCCGGGATGGGCGCGTACGCGGTGTCGAAGGCGGCCGCCGAGGGGGTCGCGCGCGGGTTCGCCGCCGACCTCGACGCGACGGTCGGCGTCGTCGACCCCGGGCTCGTCGCGACCGACCTCACGGGGAAAGAGCGCGCCCGCGACCCCGAGAGCGTCGCGCCGCTGTTCGTCTGGGCCGCCACCGAGGCGCCGGCCGAGGACCTGAACGGCGGTCGCCTCGGGTTACGGGAGTGGAAGTCCGCGACGCGGTAGGCAGTTTGGCGCGCGTTACTCGCCCGTCTCGATCGGCGCGCCGACGAGGTTCCCCCACTCGGTCCACGAGCCGTCGTAGTTCCGCACGTCGTCGTAGCCGAGCAGCTCGTGGAGGAGGAACCACTCGATCGACGAGCGCTCGCCGACGCGGCAGTAGGTGATCGTCGACTCGTCGCCGTCGACGCCGGCGTCGCTGTACAGCTCGCGGAGCTCGTCCGCGCTCTTGAACGTCCCGTCCTCGTTCAGCGTCGTGCCGATCGGGACGCTGCTCGCACCGGGGATGTGACCGCCGCGCTGGGCGGTCTCGTTGAGCCCCTCGGGGGCGATGACCTCGCCGGAGAACTCCTCGGGCGAGCGGACGTCGACCATCGGGATCCCCTCCTCGATCGCCTTGTCGATGTCGTCCTTGTACGCGCGGACGCTCTCGAAGGGACCGCGGGCCTCGTAATCGCGGAGCGTGAAGTCGGGCTCCTCCGTGGAGAGCGGGTAGTCGTTCTCGACCCAGTACCCCTTCCCGCCGTCGACCACGCGGATGTCGTCGTGACCGTAGTACTTGTAGATCCAGTAGCCGAACAGCGCGAACCAGTTCGGCACGCGGCCGCCGCCGTACACGACGACGGTGGTGTCGGCGTCGATGCCGCCCTCACCGTTTCGCGCCGCGAAATCCGCCTTCGAGACGATATCGCGCTCCGTCTCGTCGGTGAAGACCGCGTCCCACTCGAAGTTCAACGCGCCGGGTATGTGGCCCTCCTCGTAGGGCGTGTACTCCGACTCGTCGGTGACGGTCGGGTTGTTGATCTCGACGAGCCGGTGGTCGGCGTCGTCGTCCTGAAAGGTGTCGAGGCGCTCTTCGACCCAGTCCGCCGTGACGAGTACGTCTTCGGACATCACCCGTAGTATGGCCTAAGCCCGCTTTGAACGTCCGATAATGGCGGTTCTTTCCGGCGCCTGTGACGACCGGCAGCCGGCCGAAACGCCGGATTTCGACCGCCTCGAGCGCGCTCGCTCGTTTATTCCGGCTGACACCTACCGGATCACCGTCACTGGCACGTCCGCCTTGTCGACGACGCTCTTGGCGACGCTGCCCACGACCTGCTCGCGCTCCTCGGAGAGCCCGCGGTGACCGACGTAGATCGCGTCGACCGTCTCTTCGGCCGCGTACTCGGTGATCGCGTCGGCCGGCCGGCCCGTGAGCAGTTGGGTCTCCACGGTGATCGGCTCGTCGACCGCCTCCTCGGCGATGGCGCGGGCGCTGTCTAAGACCCCCTGCCCGGCCTCGACGGCCGCGTCCTCGCCCGGGAGGATGATCGTGCCGTCGACCAGTTCCGAGTCCGGCGTTAACACGTGGGCGATCTCCAGCGTCTCGTAGAACGCGACCGCCTGTCGCGCCGCGTACCGGACCGCCTCGTCCCCCTCCGTCGATCCGTCGGTCGCAACGAGGTAGCTCATACGCGGAGATGCGTCCGACGGACACATAATTCCTGTCGGGCGTTCCCGGTCTGCGGCTCTGCCGGCGGCGACTCCGCGTCGCGCCGCGGGCGGCGACGGCGGATTCCATCGTCCGCCGGCACCCGCCACCGGTCGGAGCCGACCTTACCGTCCGCCGGCGTTCGCTCCCGGCCGGACCGAGTCGCCCTCGGAGGCGTGGATCGCGTCGAGCACTTCCTGAACGCGGGTCGCCTCCGCGAACGAGACGAGGTCGCCGTCGTCGCCGTCGAGCGCGCTCGCGAACTCAGTCAGGAGCGCGCGCACGCTGTCGCCGCGCTCGTCGACGAGCGTCGCCTCGGTCTCGCGGCCGCGGTCGCGAACGAGCCGGTACCACTCCGTCAGCGACAGCGACGCCTCGTCGCCGACGACGGTGACGCTGTTCTCTTCCTCGCCCTCGTGGTCGCACAGCAGGTCGAGCGTCCCGCGGACCCCGCCGGCCCGGAACGTCGCGACCGCGTCGTCCTCATAGGTGTCGGGTCCGGAGTACCCCACGTCCGCCGAGACGGTCTCGACCGGGCCGAACAGCTCACGGACGCCGAACAGGAAGTGCGTCCCCACCTCCCGGAGCGGGCCGCCCTGCTCGCGCGACTCCAGCCACGCCACGTCCTGCCACTCGCGGGGCCACTCGGGGAACCGGAACCGGAGTTCGACCCGACGCGGGTCGCCGACCTCGCCCGCTTCGACCGCCTCCCGGAGCCGGACGAAGCCGGGGGTGTAGCGGAACGGGAGGTTCACGGCCGTGACGCGGTCGGTCTCCTCGGCGAGCGCGACGAGCTCGCGGCCCGTCTCCGCGTCCGCCGCGATGGGCTTCTCGCAGATCACGTGTTTGCCGGCCGCGAGCGCGTCGGCGACAACCTCCCGGTGCGCGAGCGGCGGGACGCCGACGTAGACGGCGTCGAGGCCGTCCGTCTCGACGAGCGCCTCGTGGTCGGTCGTCGTCGCGGTGCGGTCGGTCCCGTGGTCGGCCGCGAGCGACGCGGCGCGGTCGGCGTCGAGGTCGCAGGCGGCCGCCAGCTCGAACCGGTCGTGGTCCGCTATGACGCCCGCGAGGCGGTTCCCGATGACGCCGCAGCCGACGATGCCGATCTGTATCACGCCCGACGAGAGCGGGCGGACGCGCTTGTAGCTTCGGGAGCCGGACTCGACCCGGGCCGCCTTCGGCCGGTCCCGACCGCCTCAGGAGTCGTCCAGCGGCCGCGCGACCATCTCGCCCCACGGCTCGAAGCCGTGGCGGTCGTAGAACCCCCTCGCGCGGTCGTTCGCCGGGTCCACGTCGAGGACCAGTCGGTCGAGCGGGAGCTCCTGGTCGGCCGCGAGGTCGAGCGCGGCGCCCAGCAGGTCGTCGGCGACGCCGGTCCCGCGGTGCTCGGGCGCGACGTAGAGCTCGTTCAGCACCGCCGCGTCCCATATCATCGCCAGCCGTTCTGGGAGGACGAAGACGTAGCCGACGACGGCGCCGTCGGCCGCCGCTTCGTCACCGGGCCCGTCGGCGCTCCCGTCGACCGCGACGGTCACGCACCGGAGGTCGTCGGCGACGCAGCGGTCGACCCAGTCGAGCCACCGCTCGCGGTACGTGTCGGTGAGCTTCTCCGCGTAGGCGGCCGCCTTCCCGTCGCCGCCGGTGCTCTCGCCGAGGCCGCGCTCGAAGGCCACCTTCGCCGCGTAGAGCCCGTCGGCGTCGCGCTCGCGGTCGTAGGGCCGGATTTCGGGTGTCACGCGTCGCCCTCCGCGGAACCTCCGCTCCCGTCGCCCGCCGACTCGTCGCCCCCGGTCTCCGCGCCTCCACCCTCCTCGCCCTCCAGCACGTACTCCGCGAGCGTCGGGACGAACGTGCCGATGTCGGTGACCATGCCGACCGCCTGCGCAGAGCCGCGGTCGAGCAGCTGGGTGACCGTGGCGGGGTTGATGTCGACGCAGACGGTCTTCGTCGTCGACGGGAGGCAGTTGCCGACCGCGACGGAGTGGAGCAGCGTGGCGAGCATGAGCACGATGTCGGCGTCGCGGGCCTGCTCGCGGATCGCGTCCTGCGCCTCGACCGCGTCCGTGATCGTGTCCGGCAGGGGGCCGTCGTCGCGGATCGACCCCGCGAGGACGGTGTCGACGCCGTTCTCGACGCACTCGTACATCACCCCCTCCGTGACGACCCCGTCCTCGACGGCTGCCTCGATCCCGCCGGCGCGGATGATCTCCGAGATGGTCCAGATGTGGTGTTTGTGTCCCTTCCGCGGGTGTTCGAGCGTCTCAACGTCCATCCCGAGCGAGGTGCCGTAGATCGAGCGCTCCAGGTCGTGGGTGGCGAAGCCGTTGCCCGCGGAGAGCGCGTCGACGTAGCCCGCGGCGACGAGGTCGGCGAGCGCGTCGCCCGCGCCGGAGTGGATCACCGCGGGGCCGGCGACCACCATCACGGTCCCGCCGTCCGCCTCGACGGCGCGGAGCTCCGCGGCGACCTCACGGATCGTCGACTCGGAGGGGCGCTCCGCGGAGACGCCGCCCTGCATGAAGCCGAACGCGCCGCCGCCGCTCCGGGGGCGCTCCGGCGGGTTCACCCGGATCCCGGACTGGTCGGTCGCGACGAGGTCGCCCGCCTCGACCGCGCTGAGCGTCTTGGTGCGGGCGCGCGCCGCCCCGTCGTTGCCCGCGTCCGATGCGTCCGCTCGGTCTCCCTCGCCGGCGTCCGCTGCCGGCTCGGGTTCCACCACCAGCGCGCAGTCCATCTCGATCCCCTCCACGTCGATCCACTCGCCGTCGTACAGCACCTCGGTCGGGTGGTTCGTCGTCGAGTAGAAGTTCGGCGGCACCACCTTGTCCGCGGGCGCGCGGACGAGCTCCACGTCGGACGGGTCCTCCAAGACCGCGCCGTTCTGGTGGAGCTCGTGGAGGATCGCGCGCAGCGTCTCGGGGTCGTCGGCCGAGACGGCCAGCCGGCAGTACGACTCCTCGGTCTCGTGTTTCCCGACGTCGAACCGCTCGACGTCGAACGAGCCGCCAAGGTCCATCACCGCGCCGAAGCAGCGCTGCATCGTCCCGCTGTCGATGAGGTGTCCCTCCAGCTCGACGGTCCGCGACTGGGTCATACGGAGGCGTCGCGCCCCCCGGTAAAACCCGTTTCCCTGCCGCCGTCGCTACCGCCCGATCGTCCCCTGCCGCGTCACCGGCGCGTCGGGGTCGACGAGGAACGCCACGACGGTCGCGCCCTCGTCGCCCGCGGTCACGGTCGGCGGGGCACCCTCGCCGGTCCACAGGGCGCTCTCCGTCTCCGAGAGCGCGGCGTCGCCGACCTCGGCCGACCCCTCGAAGACGTACACGTAGGCGTCCCGCCCCTCGACATCGGGGAGCGTCGCGCCCGCGCCGGCGTCGAGCCGAACGTCGTGGCAGTCGACCGCGTTGCGCACGGTGAACGGGTGGTCCGACCCCGCGGGCGCGAACACGCGACGCCACTCGTCCGGTTCGGGGTCCGGGAGCGGGCCGTGCTGGATCCCGGGCTCCAGACCGAGGTCGTGCGGGCGAACGAATATCTGGAGCATCCGGAGCGGCGGGTCGTTCGCGAGCGTCTCCTCGGCGTGCCAGAAGCCCGATCCGGCGTTCATCACGAGGAGGTGCTCCGCGTCGGTGACGAGTTCGTTCCCCTCGCGGTCGTCGTGGCGCATCACCCCCGCGGGCACCCACGAGACGATCTCCTCGTCGCGGTGCTGGTGCATCCGGATCAGCGTGCCGGGGTCCATGAACGACTCGACGACCGTCGAGAGCGGGCCGTACCCGTGGTCGTCGTGGTCCGGGAGGTTCCGCCCGGGGAAGTTGAATCGCGTGCGGAACTTGCCCTGATCTCGAAAGACCTCGGAGCGAGGCGCGGGGAAGAGGTCGCGGTCGGCCGCGGCGGCGGAATCCATTACCAGCCCGTAAAGTCCCGTCGAGCAAAAGCCGTCCGGTGGGGGCGACGCCCTCTTACTCCCCGGGCCCCTCGATCCGATATCGTGACGACCGTCCTCTCGGACCGCGACCGGCGCAAGCGGGACGACCGCCCCGACGGGACGTTCTACGCCGACCCGCGGTTCGTCACCCACGCCGACGACGCGTTCCTCGACCGGCTGACCGCGCTGTACGCGTCCGTGACCGATCCCGGCGACCGCGTCCTCGACGCGATGAGCAGTTGGGTCTCGCACCTGCCCGACACCGACTACCAGCGCGTGGTCGGTCACGGGCTCAACGAGGCCGAGCTGGCCGAGAACGACCGGCTCGACGAGTTCGTCGTGCGCAACTTCAACCAAGATCAGTCGCTCCCGTTCGCCGACGACGCGTTCGACGCCGTCTGCTGTGCGCTGTCGGTCCAGTACCTCCAGTACCCCGGCCCCGTGTTCGAGGAGTTCGCCCGGGTCCTCGCGCCCGGCGGAACGATAGTCGTCAGCTTCTCGAACCGGATGTTCCCGACGAAGGCCGTCCGCGCGTGGCGGGCCGCCTCGATGGACGAGCGCGCCGACCTCGTCGAGCGGTACCTCGACGCCGGCGGCTTCGACGTGACGGACCGGATCGCGGAGCGCCCGGGTCAGGACCCCTTCTACGCCGTGGTCGGAACGCTCCCGTGACCCCCCGCCGTGCCGCGGCCGCCGTCGTCGACATCGGACTCGCGCTGGCGCTCGGCGCGGCCGCACGCCTCGCGCACGTCTACTGGTACCGCGCCTTCGCGACGAGCGTCCCCGTCGACCTCGCCGGCTCGGTCGCCCTCGGGGTCGTGTTCGCCGTCGGCCACCTCGTCGTCGCCTCCGGCGACCGCGTCTCCGCCGCGACGGAGCGACGGCCCGACTCGCGGGCGTGGGGGCCGCGTCGAACCGCCGCCGCGTTCGGCGTCGGGTTCCTGCTCCACGCCGCCGTGGCGCCCGCGTTCACGCCCTTCGGCCTCGAACCGGCCGGCGTCAACGCGGCGCTCGCGGCCGGGGGTGTCGCGGTCGGGCTCTGGTCGCTCGGGGTCCGTCGCGCGGCGCGGACGGGAGCGTAGCCGGCCCGGAACAGGAGCCGGGACCGACGGCGGTCCCGGTCAGTCCGCCGCCGCCGACTCGGCCGCTTCCAGCCCCGAGCCGCTCGGCGGCCGGAGGACGAACACCGCCAGTCCCGCGGCGACCGCGAGCGCGCCGCCGAGGGCGAACGTCGGCGTCCAGCCGAGCGTCGCGACGAGGTAGCCGGCGACGGTGCCGGAGAAGACGCCGCCGCCGACCTTCGCGGTGTACAGGACCGCGTAGTTGCCGGAGGAGTTGGCCGAGCCGTAGTAGTCGGCCAGCAGGGACGGGAAGTAGACGTACAGCGGCGAGGAGAAGAACATCGCGCCGAGGACGAACGCGACGAAGACCGCGCCGTTACCGGCCTCGCCGGCGGCCACCAGCCCGACCCGGAACAGCCCGGCGAGGAGGAACGAGCCCGCCATCACGCGCTTGCGGCTGAACCGGTCGGTCGCCTCGCCGAGGATCAGCCGCGACACCCCGGCGGCGATGGGGAGGAGCGTCGCGGAGAGCGTCGCGATCAGCGCCGCGAGCCCGAAGTTCTCCGCGAACCGGACCACGTTGGCGATCACGAGGAGGTCCGCGCTCGCCATCGCGATGAACATCGCGTACAGCAGCCAGAACTGCCACGTCGAGAGCATCTCGCGCGTCGAGTAGTCGCGGCCGCGGATCGACGCCGCGAGCCCCTCGTCGCCGTCCCCGCCGTCGGCGTCGTCCGTCCGGTCCAGCCAGTCTTTCGGCGGGTCACGGAGGAGGAACGACCCGACGAGCGTCACGAGTAAGATTCCGATCCCGATGTTGCGGAGCACGTCGCCGTACCCCGCCACGGTCGCGTTCGCCCGGACGTACGGGACGACGAGGGCGCTTCCGGCCGCGAACGCCATCGTCCCGACGCCGGTCGTCAGCCCCGTGCGGTCGGGGAACCACTTGACCGCGGTGTTGACCGCGACGGTGTACACGATGCCGACGCCGACCGCGCCGAGCGAGTACAGGAGGTACAGCTGCCAGAGGCTCGTCGCGTACGCCAGTCCGATGTACCCGCCGCCGGCGAGGATCGCCGCGAGGAACGTGAGCGTCCCCGGGCCGCGGCTGTCTCGCCACTTGCCCGCGGGGAACTGCGAGAGCGACTGGAACACCACGTAAAACGAGAACACCGCGCCCAGCGCCGGCAGCGCGATGTCGAGGCTGTTCGCGAGCGGCTGCTCGATCGACGACCAGACGTACTGGTACGGGCTCACCGCCGCCATCATCCCGGCCGCAGCGGCGATCTGCCACCATCGCGAGAACCCGAGAATGTCGGCCGCGCGCGCGGCGTAGTCGACGCCGCCCGCCGCCCCCTCCTCGGCGGCCGCCTCCGCCGACTCGTCCTCAGCCATCGTCGTCCGTCGTCCGCGTGCTGTCGGTCTGTGTCATGTGGTCTCCGTCCCTCGTCGGACCGCGGCGCGCTGCCGACTCCCCGTCGACTCCCCGCCGACCCGCTGCGGCCGTCTCGTTTCCACCCACCGCGCTCGCCGACTAAAACGCGTCGTTGGGGTCGGTCCGCGGCCCCGACAAATAAATTATGATAATCGTTTATCCTGTCGAAAAATGTTAAGAACAGCCAGATCTTATCGAAATCCGAACAACAGGTCGGTAGCTATCCGACCTTTTTCGCAATTCATGTCCACCGATATTGACGCCACCGACGCGACGGGCGAGACCGCGGCCGTGTCTCCGGACACCGACGCCGCAGCGACGGGACGCTTCGAGCGCGTGCTGGTCGTCGCGACCGACGATCCGGCCGGACGGGCGGCGGTGTCGACGGCCGTCGACCTCGCGGCGACGCACGGAGCGGTCGTCGACGCGCTGTACGTCGTCGACACGGCAGAGGCGTGGGACGTGGTCGTCGAGCGCCGCGAGCGGACCGGCGAGGAGCTCGTCGAGGCCGCCGAAGACGCGGGTGCCGCGGTCGGCGTCGACGTCGAGAAGCGGTTCCGCTACGGGACCACCCACCGGGAGGCGGTCGACTTCGCCGCCGCGCACGACGCCGACCTCGTGGTTGTCGGCTCCGCGCGCCGGACCGGGCTCGACCGGCTCCTCCGTCCCGACCCGGTCCCGGCCCGCGTCCGGCGCGGCGCCGACGTCCCGGTCATGGTCGTCGGACCGGACGACGGCTGAGCCCGTCTCGCGCCATCGGAGGCGCCGCACGCGACCGGTTAAGTGGGCCCGGCCCCAACGATCGGTGTGACAGACGTAGGCATCGTCGGCGCGGGCGCGGGGGCGGCCGCGGCGGCGTTCGTCATCGACCGGACCGTGCCGGAGGCGGACGTGACCGTGCTGGAGAAGTCGGGCGGCCTCTGTGGGCGCGCGGCGACCCGCCGCCACGACGACCTCACGTACGACTACGGGGCGAACTACCTGAAGAGCGACGACGACCGCGTCGTCGAGCTGATCTCCGAGACGCTCGACGACGAGGGGCTCGTCGAGGTGACGGAGCCGGTGTACACCTTCGACGTCGACGGGGCGGTGTCCCCGGGCCGCGACGCCGACGAGCACAAGTGGAGCTACCGGCGGGGGCTTACACAGATCGCGAAGCGGCTGTTCGGCCGCACGGACGCCACGGTCCACCGGCGCACCCGGGTCGAGACGGTTCGACGGACGAGCGCCGAGGACGCGTGGGAACTCGACGACGCGGACGGCGAGACGCACGGGCCGTTCGACCGCCTCCTCATGAACCCGCCGGCCCCCCAGACCGCGGAGCTGCTCCGGACGGCCGAGTGGGACGACCCGCTCCGCGAGACGCTGGTCGACGCTGTCGGCGGGGTCGAGTACGGCAGCGTCTGGACCGCGGTGTTGCGCTACCCGTTCGAGCTCGACGTGCCCTACTACGCGCTCGTGAACACCGACAAGGAGCACGCGGTCGGGTGGATCTCGCGCGAGGAGTGTAAGGCCGGGCACGTCCCGGACGGCGAGACGCTGCTCGTCGTCCAGGCGAACGGCGCGTGGTCGACCGAGCACTACGAAGACGACCCCGCGGGGAACGTCGCCGCGCTCGCCGACCACGCCGCCGACATCATCGGCGACGACCGGCTGGCCGACCCCGCGTGGACGGACCACCAGGGGTGGCGCTATGCGCTCCCCGAGGCGGGCGTTGACGGCGGCCCCGTCGACTCGGCCCGCGACGCGGGGCTGTACCTGCTCGGCGACTGGGTCGCGGGCGAGGGACGGCTCCACGCCGCAATCGCGAACGGGCTCGACATCGGCGAGCGCGTCGCGTATCGGATCTGAGAGGGCGGAGACGGCGTCGGCCGGTCCGAGGCGCTGTCACCGGAGAAGTGGTCGGTTTGTGAAGCGGTTCGACGGCGCGCCGAGCGGCGGCGTCAGTTCGTCGTGATGCGGTACTCGACGGTCCCCAGCCCGGGGAGCGTGAACGTCTGGACCCGACCGCTGCGCCGGCGCAGGGTCCGCAGGACGGACCGCGAGAGGACGGCGAGCGCGACGGTGCCGGTCAGGACCGCGACGGTCGCGACGGGGTAGGAAAACGCGACGAACGGTGCGACGACGAGCGCGAGGAACGCGAGCGTCCCCAGCGGCGAGCGGCTGCCCGGCGGCGAGCCCGAGCCGATCGGTCGGTGTTCCTCGGCCGGCGTGATGTAGCCTTGATACATATCTCACTGTACACGCTCGGGCGACTAAAAACTTTCACTTTCCAAATAGGTTTTGAGAAACGGTACCATGTCACATGCCCGTAAATCAACTGAAACGGTCGTTAATGCGGTGTAAGTCGTACCATGCTACTCGTTGGTACACTTCTCATATTTCTGTGAGGAGTCCCGTCGTCCGCGTCGACGACTCCGATCGCCGGGGCCTCGACAGAGACGGACGGCGGTCGCGGTCTCGGCGGCGGGCGGCTCGTCTCCCCGGCGGCGATTCCGGTGGTGCGACGGGTCGGCGGTGCTTTTATTCCGCTCCACCGACTTCCGTAGATACGGACAGACACGATGACACTCGACACACCCACCACCGATCCGACGGTCGTCGTCGCGGCGCCGGAGCGCAGGCGCGTGGTCGCCGGTCTCGCAGACGAGGCCGTCGAGACCGTCGCGGACCTCCGCGTGCGCGGGCGGGCCGAAGAGATCGCCGCCGAACTCCGCGAGACGCACCTCCCGGCGCTGGAGGCGGCCGGCTACATCGAGTGGGACCGCGAGGCCGGGACCATCGAACCCGGCCCGAACTTCGAGGAGGCCGCGGCTCACGTCGACAACCTCCCGATGCCGGACGGCGAGCCCTCCGACGACTGACCGCTCCGCCGACCGATCGCTCCGACGGCTGACCGCTCTGTCGGCGGCTCCGGCGGGACGGTCGAGCGCGCGTGGCGGCCCGAGAGCGACTGCCGCGGACGCGGCCCGAGACGTTTATCCCCGGGCGCGGGCGACACCCGACAGCGATGGCCGAGCCGATCCTGAAGTGGGCCGGCGGGAAGCGCCAGCTGCTCGACCAGCTGTACGCCCGCTTCCCGGCCCAGTTCGGCCGGTACCACGAGCCGTTCGTCGGCGGCGGGGCCGTCTTCTTCGACTTAGAGCCCGCCCGCGCGACGGTCAACGACGCGAACCCGCGGCTGGTGAACTTCTACGAGCAGGTTCGCGACCGCCCCGAGGAGCTGATCGCCCGGCTCGCGTCGTTCGACGACCCCGAGAGCGACCCCG